>JAAVIG010000187.1 GCA_014796735.1 Oscillospiraceae bacterium | reverse complement strand
TATACTATTATCCAATTAAAAACTTGAAAAAATGGTTTTAATTGGATAATAGTGCTTTGGGTGTAATATCCATTTAAACTTTGATTTTATATTGTGTTTAAATGGATATTAGTATTAATAAAAAAAGGATAATATGTCGAAAAAAAATAAAAAACAAAACGAAACAAAAGCGGCGGAAAATTATTACGAACTTAAAACGGACGCGGTTGAAAGATTGGTCAATTCCAAAAACGCCCCGAAGGTGTCCGACGAGGAGCTGCGAAAATACACGAGAAGGCATAAGCTTCGTATTCCCGCATGGCTGAAAATAGTGTTTATAAAATTCTGGTTCAGCGGAGCGATCTGTTACTTTTTCCTATGGGGCTTGGGAATATATATAAAGGGACTCGACTTAATGGCCGCTTTGGCGATAGGCTTGGGCGTTTCCGCCGATTTGATGGTAAATAATCTGCTGCGCCGCTTTGAACCCGAAAAGGGCGCGTATGACAAGTGGATGATGATCCCTTTCAGAAAATTCTGGACAATATTCCTGAACGTCATTTATTCGGCTGTGATACTGTTTTGTATCATTCAGTTCTATAATGTGATAAACACTCTCCTTGTGGGGAGCGCGGAAACTGCCGAAACGGTAGCGATAGGCGTTGAGCCGTTTTTGTTCGGGCTTTTGTATATGGGCTTCGATATGCTGTTTGTAACCATAAAAAACGGCTTGATAAAGGTGTTCAAGGACGCTGAGTCAAAGGTATCAAACGGCAAATAGGAAAGGATTAAACAACTATGATAAATATACTCTATGTAGGCTCGGTTTCCGCCTGCTTTGAACTGGAAAACAATTTCGCGTACTACAACGATACCGAATATAAGGTAACGCTGGACGGCAAGGAGATGTTTTCGGCTAACACCAACGTCTTTTCGCTGTTTGACCTTAAGCCTGACAGGGAATATATTCTTGAAGTAAGCGGACACGGGATAGTTAAATTTACCACCGCAAAGGAAACCTGCGCGGTGAACGTTAAGGACTTCGGCGCGGTGGGCGACGGCGAGCATGACGATACAATAAACATTCAGACGGCGATAAACTGTCTTCCCTGCGGCGGCAGACTGTATTTCCCCGAGGGCAGGTACAGCACCGCTCCCCTTAATCTGAAAAGTCACATTGTTATCGAATTGTCGGAGGGTGCGGTTTTATTAGGCTCCACCGACACGGCGCGTTATCCGGTAATACCCGGAGCGCTTACGGATATTGAAAGCGGCGAGCTTGTTCAGTTCGGCACATGGGAGGGCAACTCCGTTCCCATGCACCAAGCGCTTTTGTTTGCCGAGTACGCCGAGGATATTCGGATAGTGGGCAAGGGTACAATTGACGGAAACGCGCAGAACAGCGAATGGTGGATAAACGTCAAGGAGCGTGAGATAGGCAGACCGAGACTTTTATTTACCAACCGCTGCAAGGATATTACTCTTCACGGCGTTACCGTTCAGAACGCCGCCTCGTGGCAGCTTCACCCCTATTTTTCCAAGGAGCTTGATTTCCTCGATGTGTCGGTAAACGCGCCTAAGGACAGCCCCAACACGGACGCTTTAGACCCCGAGGCGTGCGACAATGTAAATATTATCGGCTGCAAATTCAGCGTCGGCGACGACTGTATTGCCATTAAATCGGGCAAGATCGAGCTGGGCAAAAAGTACAAGACCCCCGCTGATCATCACACTATCAGAAACTGCATTATGCAATTCGGTCACGGCGCGATAACCTTGGGCAGCGAAATGGCGGGCGGCGTAAAAAATCTTACCGTTAACCGCTGTATCTTCAATCACACCGACAGGGGACTGCGCATAAAGACCCGCCGCGGCAGAGGAAAGGACGCGATCATTGACGGGGTACTGTTTGAGAATATCAAAATGGACGGCGTTATGACCCCCATTGTTATAAATATGTGGTACAACTGCTGCGACCCCGACCGTTATTCCGAATACAACACCACAAGAGAAAAGCTTCCTGTGGACGACAGAACGCCTTATCTCGGCAAGTTTACATTCAAAGATATGGTGTGCGAAAACTGTCACGTCGCCGCCTGCTACTGCGACGGACTTCCCGAACAGCCTATTGAGGAAATAACGGTGGAAAATATAAAATTCACCTACGACGAAAACGCAAAGGAAGGCGTTCCCGCTATGAGAAACAACGCGGAAAAAATGTGCAAGGCGGGAATGTATTTCGATAACGTTAAAAAGCTTGTTGTTAAAAATATTGATATAAGCGGAAATGACGGAGCAAATCTTATCGTAAGCCATGTGGATATTCTTGTAAGGGAATGATGATAAAAAGGCGCATTACTTTGCCGCTGCTTGCTTTGTCGCTGCTTGCTTTGACGGGCTGCGGCGGTGACTACGGAGAATTTGATTTGCTTTCGGAGTATCTGAACAGTCACCCCGATGCTATAGTCACGGATACGGCAAAAGTGTTCGGGTGCGACGCAGACGCTATAAGCGTGAATGCCGATGCCAAGCAGGTAACAAATCTGTATCTTGAAGCCGCTGCCGAGGGAAAGGAAAAAGGGTATGTTCCCGTTCTGGTCTTTCTTGAGGGTGTACTTGAAGAAAAAATAAACCTTGACTTTGAAGAAAAGGGGCGGGAAGCTTATATAATCGAAGCGTTAACCGCTGAGCGGCCGGACGGAAAAGAGCTTTTTGACAAGTACTATTCCTTTTTGGAGCATTATTACGGCGAGGAGCTGTCGGTTGACGATACCGAGCTTGATATGCTGCTTTCTCTGTACGGAAGCTTGTGGAGTGAAAGGAATTTGCCCTCCGCCGACAGCTATGACGGTGAATTGTACTTGGTCAAAGTACCCGCGGATAATCCTTATGAGATATTTGCGTGGCTGCCCTTTGGCGGTTGGAACGAATGTCCCGACACAAGCGAGATGATAGCCATGTGCGAATATTGGTACAAGGAGTACGGTGCGGTTCCCGCGGCGATCACCTACGATTCACTTACCTTTTATCTGAATGAGCCTGTTTCCGATAAGGAAACGGCGATAAAGGCGGCTAAAGAGCAGTGCGCATTTTCAAGCGAGGTGCTTGGCATGGGCGGTGTTGAAAACTACGTGCTGATGACCTTGAACAGCAATGTTTGGTCTTTTTGGTGGGATTGATAAAAATGGGCTTTTGTATGCGGAGCCGTGAACAGTCATGTGCGACGTGGTGCTTGACTTAAATAAGGAGCAATGCTTTGAATAAACTGCTGCTCATTGACGGAAGCAATCTTTTGTTTCAGATGTTTTTCGGAATGCCCGCAAGAATAGTCAACAAAGACGGGAAAGCCATACAGGGAACGTTGGGTTTTACAGGCGCGCTGCTGAAAATAATACGCATGGTAAGACCTACGCATGTAGCAGCAATATTTGACGGCGAACACGAAAACAGCCGCTGTGAAGTAAATCCCGATTACAAAGCCAACAGAACGGATTACGGCACGGTGAGTGAAAACGAAAATCCCTTTTCGCAGTTACCCGATATATACGCCGCACTGGACTTCCTTTCGATCAAGCACACGGAAGCCTCGGACTGTGAAGCCGATGATATTATTGCCGCTTACGCTTTATCTTTGGAACGGGAAACGGAAATTGTCATATCCTCTTTTGACAGCGATTTCTTTCAGCTTATTTCGGATAGGGTGTCGGTGCTTCGGTACCGCGGCGAAAAAACGGTTATCTGTACGCCCGATTACGTTGTGAACAGGTACGGGATAGCTCCCTGTCAATACGCGGACTTTAAATCGCTTACGGGCGACAGGGCGGACAATATCAGGGGCGCGGAAAATGTGGGAGTAAAAACGGCGGCTTCCTTGCTTGAGCAATTCGGCACTCTTGAAAATATTCTTATAAACGCGGAGAATATTAAAAAGCCTTCGGTTAAAGAATCCGTTATAAGAAATTCCGAAAGGTTAAAAAATAATTATAAAATAATAAAGCTTTTAAATACCGCACGGCTGCCCTTTGGTATTAAAGAGCTTGAATACAGTTATACCGATATAAAAACAAGCATGGTTCTGCAAGCAATAGGACTAAGATAATTTATACCTGACAATACAAAAGAAATGAGAGGACAAAAGCCATGTATGACCGTATAGACAATTATATTGAAAAGCTTATCAACAACTCCACACCCGACGCGCCTTTGTGGAATATCGAGAGCATACGTATGGGCAAAAAGCCCCATTGGAATTACATTGACGGCTGTATGATAACCGCCCTGCTCTGCGCTAGCGAGATAACCGGCGAGAAAAAGTACTTTGATTTCGCCGAAAAGTTCATCGACTACTACGTTCAGGAGGACGGCTCGATTTTGGGCTACTCTATGGAGAAATACAACCTTGACGACATAAACGAGGGCAGGGTATTATTTGATCTGTACGAAAAAACGGGCAAGGAAAAGTACAAAAAAGCGATCTTTCTTTTAAGGGAACAGTTAAAAAATCAACCCCGCACCGTTACCGAAAATTTCTGGCACAAGCAGATATACCCCAATCAGATATGGCTTGACGGCTTATATATGGCACAGGTGTTTTATGTAAGATTCCAAAAGGAATTCGGCGGCAAGGACTACTCGGACACGCTTTCACAGTTCAGAAACGTTCATAAATACATGCTCGACAAGGATAAAAAGCTGTATTACCACGGAATGGACTGCTCAAAAACAGCTTTTTGGGCGGATAAGGAAACAGGCTGCTCAAAGAATTTCTGGCTGAGAGCAATGGGCTGGTTCTGCGTGGCGCTTATCGACATTATAGATTATATCGACGACGAGGAAGCAAAAAAAGAACTTTGCGGAATTTTTGCCGAGGTAATAGAGGGCGTTTCGGGATATGCCGACAAAGAAACCGGAATGTTTTATCAGGTGATAGACTGCGGCGGAAGAGAAGGGAACTACCTTGAAACCAGCGGCAGCAGCATGATAGCTTATGCCATGATGAAGGGCGCGAGACTGGGAGTTATAGATAAAAAATACTCGGATATGGGCAAGAAAACCTTTGACGGGATTTGTCAGAAATATCTGACCGTAAGCGGGGACGGCGATTTGAATCTTGGCGGCATCTGCCTTGTGGCGGGTTTGGGTCCCGAGGACAACCGCCGACGTGACGGAAGCTACGAGTATTATATTTCCGAGCCTGTTGTTGAAAACGACGCAAAGGGCGTTGCGCCTTTTGTACTTTGCTATACGGAAATAAAGAGAATGAACGTTTGAGCCTCGATATATCGGCTTGGCACGCCCAACCCGAGGTTGGTTAATCACTCCTCGAAAGGAATGAAAGGGTCGTAAAAATGAAAAATATCAAAATAGCTTATATAGGCGGCGGCTCAAAGGCGTGGGCAAGGGTTTTTATGACCGATCTTGCGCTTGCCGAGGGGCTATGCGGAGAGATAGCACTTTACGATATTGACATACCCGCCGCGGAGCTGAATCAAAAAATCGGAGCAAGAATAAACGAGGATAAAAACACTGTTTCCAAGTGGGATTACAAAGTTTACAAGGATATAGGCGGCGCACTGGACGGGGCTGACTTTGTGGCATGCTCCATTTTGCCCGGAACCTTTGACGAAATGGAAAGCGACGTTCATTTACCCGAGGAATACGGTATTTATCAGTCGGTGGGCGATACGGTGGGACCCGGCGGAGTGCTGAGAGCAATGCGCACCGTGCCTATTTACGAGGGCTTTGCACGTGAGATCAAGGCGCATTGCCCCGACGCGTGGGTAATAAATCTGACCAATCCCATGACCGCCTGCACCAAAACGCTTTTTGATGTTTTTCCCGAAATAAAGGCTTTCGGCTGCTGTCATGAGGTGTTTCACGCACAGGAATTTTTATGCTGCGCGGCTAAGGAAATTTTGGGCGTTGAACGTCCCGACCGCAAAGAAATGCACATAGACGCATGCGGAATAAACCACTTTACATGGATTACCGAAGCGAATTACAACGGGCAGGATATGCTTAAAATACTTCCCGAATTTATAGATAAATTTTATGATAAAGGATACTGCGAACGCTTGGGCACCGCGCCCGAGGATTTCAGAGACGATCCGTTCCTTTACGGAAACAAGGTGAAAATGGACTTGTTCAACCGTTTCGGCGTGCTCGGGGCGGCGGGAGACAGACACCTTGTGGAATTTATGAACAATTCGTGGTACATCAAGGATAAGGAAGCCGTTGACAGCTGGCTTTATCATCTGACGACCGTGTCCTACCGCAAGCAGGACAGGATAAATAAGATCGAGCAGTCAAAGCGCATTGCGGCGGGTGAAGAAAAAATAGAAGTAAAAAAGAGCGACGAAGAGGTGGTGGAGCTTATGAAGGCTCTGCTGGGGCTTATCCCGCCCACCGTTTCAAACGCCAATGTGATAAACGTAGGTCAAATGCCCGATATGCCTTTGGGCTCGGTGGTAGAGACCAACTGCGTTTTTTCCTTGGACAGCGTTAAGCCTATCACCGCGAAGCCGCTTCCCGCAAACGTAAGCACGCTTGTGCTCAGAAACGCCTTGAACATAGAAAATACTTATTACGGAATAAAACACCGTGATATAAAAGAGATATTCGAGGCTTTTATAAATCAGCCTTTGTGCTCGAATCTCACTCTTTCCGACGGCAGGGAGCTGTTTAATCGCATGGTTGACAGAACAGGCGAATATCTGAAGGAGTATTATTCGTCGGAGAAGCTTAAGGTATGACGGACGCTTTTGTTTTCGCGGCAAACGCGGTGCTGCCTATCGTACTGATGATAGCTCTGGGCTACCTTTTCAAAAGAATAGGGCTGTTAAATCAAGGCTTTCTCGACGTAGGCAACAAGCTGACCTTTCGGGTGCTTATTCCCGCGCTGCTTTATTACAACATCTACGGAATAGGCAGTTTAGGCGAAATAAATTTCGGCTTTGTGCTTTACGGTCTTGCGGCTATCGCAGTGATCTTTCTTGTTTCGACCTTAGTCACCTGCGTGTTCACAAAGGATCAGGGAAAAAGAGGCTCGCTTATTCAAGCGACCTTTCGCTCCAACTACGCGATAATAGGGCTTCCCTTGGCCTCCGCTCTTTTCGGCGACAAGGGCGCTGCCGCGGCGGGGGTAATGTCGGCGTTCTGCGTGCCGCTGTTTAATATATTGGCGGTAGTGACTTTAACGGTATTCAACAACGACGACCATAAGAAAAAGATCGACATTAAAAAAATACTTATAGGTATCGTCAAAAATCCGCTTATAATCGCAACCGTACTGGGACTGCTGACGCTTGCCGTGCGGGAACTGTTTGTACTGTGGGGCGTCGAATTCAGATTAAGGGATATTGAATTTTTATATAAAACGCTTGAAAATTTAAAGTCAATATGCACGCCCTTTGCCCTTATAGTTTTAGGCGGCAAATTTGAGTTTTCGGCGGTAAAAAGACAGCTCAGATATATAGTTTTCGGTACTCTTATGCGCACCGTCGCGGTACCGGTGCTTGGGCTTGCTGTCGCTTACTTTTTCATTCCGGGGCTTTCGGGGGAGCATTTTGCTACATATGTGGCGGTTTTCGGTACTCCCGTGGCTGTGGCAAGCGCGATAATGGCAAAGGAAATGGGAGCGGACGACGAGCTGGCGGGGCAGTTGGTGGTATGGACCAGCTTGGTAAGTACGGTAACGATTTTTGTTTATGTTGCGATATTCCGTTCGATAGGAATATTCTGACAAATATCCGTTTTGTCCATAAAGTTCAGCGGTTTTGCACTCGCTTTTTCGGGCAATAGGATATAAGATTAAGTGTAGATAATGTGCAAAAAAATAAAGCACTTTTTTATCTAAATTATGAATAAAATTTTTCGGAGGTAAACAGTATGATACTGGACAAATTCAGTCTGAACGGCAAAGTGGCAATCGTAACAGGCAGCGACACGGGTCTTGGACAGGGCTTTTCAAAAGCGTTTGTCGAAGCGGGTGCAAAGGTTTTGGGCGTTTCGGTAGTTCCCAGCACGGCAACGCAGGAAATGCTCGGAAAGGAAAATTTTGAATTTATTACCGCCGATCTTTCGACTCTTGACCCTATCGAGGGCATTATCAAAAAAGCTCTTGACACCTTCGGTCACATCGACATTCTCGTTAACAACGCGGGAATCATCAAGCGCGAGGACACTATCGACTTCAGCGTGGAAAGCTGGGACAGCGTTATCAATGTAAATCTGCGCACCCTTTTCTTCCTCTCACAGGCTGTTGCTAAGCAGTTTATGAAGCAGAACAGCGGCGGTAAGATTATTTCCGTTGCAAGCATGCTGTCTTATCAGGGCGGTATCCGCGTTCCCAGCTACACCGCAAGCAAGTCCGCTGTCAAGGGCATCACAATGACTATGGCAAACGAGTGGGCACAGCACGGAATCAATGTAAACGCAATTGCTCCCGGATATATGGCTACAAACAACACTAAGGCTCTCCGCGCGGACGCGGACAGAAGCGAAGCTATCCTTGACCGTATTCCCGCGGGCCGCTGGGGAACTCCCGACGATATTATGGGCGCGGCGGTATTCCTTGCTTCCTCTGCCAGCGATTATGTGAACGGCTTTACTATTGCGGTTGACGGCGGCTGGTTGGGCAGATAACGTATATAGATCAGGAGGACAAGAATATGGATATGAAAGCTTTTCAGGAACAGCTTGAATGTACGGGAATCATACCCGTTATCAAGCTTGAGGATACATCAAAGGCGGTAGAGCTTGCAAAGGCGCTCCGCGCAGGCGGGATCAACGCCGCGGAGGTGACCTTCCGCGCCGAGGGAGCAGACAAGGTTATTTCCGATATGACTAAGGCATTCCCCGATATGCTTGTGGGCGCGGGTACGGTTCTCACCGTTGACCAATGCGACAGAGCGATAGCGGCAGGAGCTAAGTTCTGCGTGGCTCCCGGTCTTAACGCCAAGGTAGTCAAGCATTGTCTTGATAAGGGCGTTCCTTTTGCTCCCGGCGTTGCCAACGGCAGCCAGATCGAGGAAGCAATGGAGCTGG
Organism: Oscillospiraceae bacterium; assembly: GCA_014796735.1. Lineage (GTDB taxonomy): Bacteria > Bacillota > Clostridia > Oscillospirales > Ruminococcaceae > Ruminiclostridium_E. Next base: position 4,754 of record JAAVIG010000187.1, on the reverse strand, counting down.
GACTTGATTTCGTTAAGTTCTTCCCCGCCGAACAGGCAGGCGGCCTCGCTTACATCAAGGCGGTTTCCGCGCCTTATTCCAATATGAAATTTATGCCCACCGGCGGTGTTAATGAAAATAATCTGAATACCTATCTCGGCTTTAAGAAAGTAATATGCTGCGGCGGAAGCTGGATAGTTCCCGACAAGCTGATCAAAGCGGATAAGTGGGACGAAATAACCGCGCTTTGCCGTACCGCCGTTAACAAAATGCTTGATTTCAGCGTTGCGCATGTTGGTATCAACTGCGAAAATGAGGACGAGGCTAAGGCTACCACCGAAATGTTTGCCAAAATGTTTGGTTGGGAGCAGAAGATCGGCAACAGCAGCGTATTTGCGGGAAGCTATATTGAGTGCATGAAAACTCCCTTCAGAGGCAAAAAAGGGCATATTGCGGTTGCTACAAACAGCGTTCGCAGAGCGGTTTATCAGCTTAAGAGCATGGGTGTGGAGGCGGATATGGATTCCGCTAAGTATGACGCTGACGGAAGAATGACTGTGGTTTACTTGAAGGATGAATTCAGCGGGTTTGCGGTTCATCTTGTTGATAAAAAAAATTAACCACCTACCCATAAAAACAAAGGAGATATTTTGACATGGCAAAAATAGTCACAATGGGAGAAATAATGCTCAGACTTTCCACTCCCAACAACGAAAAATTTATCCAAGCGGACGAATTTGACATCAACTACGGCGGCGGCGAAGCCAACGTAGCCGTTTCCCTTGCAAACTATGGACACAACGCCGAATTTGTTACCGCCGTTCCCGATAACCCGATTGGCGCGTGCGCCGTTGCCGCTTTAAGAAAATACGGCGTTGAAACAAAGCATATCGCAAAGTGCGGCGAAAGACTTGGTATTTACTTCCTCGAAACAGGCGCGTCTATGAGAGCCTCCAACGTCGTATACGACAGAGCACACTCCTCTATCGCCACCGCCGACGCTTCCAACTTTGATTTTGACGATATATTCAAGGACGCCGACTGGTTCCACTTTACGGGTATTACTCCCGCAATTTCCGACCTTGCGGCGGAGGTTACCGAGGTTGCGTTAAAGGCGGCAAAGAAGCACGGTGTTACCGTTTCGGTTGACTTGAATTTCCGTAAGAAGCTTTGGTCGTCGGAAAAGGCTCAGAAGGTCATGACAAACCTTATGCAGTATGTTGATGTTTGCATAGGCAACGAAGAGGACGCGGAAAAGGTACTCGGCTTTAAGCCCGGAGCAACCGACGTTACCAAGGGTGAGCTGGAGCTTAGCGGCTACGTTGACATATTCAATCAGATGGCTGATAAATTCGGCTTTAAGTATATCATCTCCTCACTGCGTGAAAGTCACTCCGCTTCCAACAACGACTGGTCGGCTTGCATTATGGACGGTAAGACCCGCGAGTTTTACCACTCCAGAAAATATAATATCAATCCCATTGTTGACCGCGTAGGCGGCGGCGACTCCTTTGCGGGCGGACTTATCTGCGGTCTTGCCGACGGCAAGGACTTCAAGACCGCGCTTGAATTTGCGGTTGCGGCTTCCGCTCTTAAGCACACTATCCCCGGTGACTTCAACTTGGTTACCCGCGCGGAGGTTGAAGCTCTTGCGGGCGGCGACGCTTCGGGACGTGTACAAAGATGATGAAGCTGTTTATACGCGCTCACGATCTTGGGGTAAAAAACGAGGAGAATGTTGCCGAGAGACTTGAAGAACTGGAGCTTGAAGGTGTTCAGTTGGTTGCTTATAAGGTGCTGGAGGACGTAACCTATACGCCTGATTCGGTAACAAAGGAGCGAGCCGAAAAATTCGCGGAGGTCTTTAAGACGCACGGAAAAACGGTTCCTCTTATCGGCGCTTACTTTAACCCCGTTCACCCCAACGAGGAGAAGATAAAAAACGGTATCGCGGTATTCAAGGATTACCTTAAATTAGGCAAGTACTTCGGCTGCAATATCGTAGGCTCGGAAACAGGCTCCTACAACGGCGACAAGTGGACGTATCACCCCGAAAACCGCACCGAAACAGCTTTGAACAGAGTGATAAAAACCTTTTCGGAGCTGTGCGGCTATGCCGAGGAGCAGGGCATGTACGTCGGAATGGAGGGAGCCTTCGGGCACGTCTGCTACGACGTTAAAACCCTTGACCGCGCCGTTAAAAGCATAGGTGCGAACAATATAAAGATAATATTCGATCTGTACAATTATCTGGACAAATCAAATGTTGACAAAATGTACGATATTCTTGACGAGGGGCTACAGACCTTCGGCGACAGAATATGCGTGTTCCACATCAAGGACTGTGTTATTGCCGAGGACGGTTCTCTTAAGCAGTGCGGTGTGGGAAAGGGCATTTTTGATTACTCCAAAATACTTTCGGAGATCAAAAAGGTATGCCCCGACGCAAATCTTGTTTTTGAGGGTACAACGGGGGAGGATATTCCCTTTGCGGTTTCCCACATGAAGCAAAGATTACAATAGGAAAGGAATGATAATTATGACCTTAGATATCAGATACGCCAATCACCCCGACGATTCAAAGCATTACGACACCGAGGCGCTGAGAAAAAACTACCTTATCGAAAAGGTGTTCGTTAAGGACGAAATTTCTTTGACCTATTCTCATCAGGACAGAATGATCGCGGGCGGCGCAATGCCCGTTAACAAGGAGCTTTCCTTGGGCAGCACCAAGGAATTGGGCACCGAGTACTTTCTGGAAAGACGCGAAATGGGCATCATCAATGTAGGCGGCAAGGGAACGGTAGTGCTTGACGGTACCGAATACGTTCTGAATTTCAAGGACGGACTTTATATAGGAATGGGTACAAAGGAGATCGTGTTCAAGTCCGAGGACGGTTCCAAGCCCGCCAAGTTCTATATCAACTCCTGCCCCGCTCATCAGATCTATCCCACCGTTTACATCACCAAGGACAAAGCGGTACACAGACCTTTGGGCACCGCCGAAAACATGAACAAGAGAGTTGTAAATCAGTACGTCAATCCCGCCGTATGCGCAAGCTGTCAGCTTGCCATGGGAATGACCGAGCTTGCGCCGGGCAGCAGCTGGAATACAATGCCCTCCCACACCCATGAAAGAAGAATGGAGGTTTACTTCTACTTCGAGCTGGAGGACGACAACGTAGTATTCCACATGATGGGTCAGCCGCAGGAAACGCGCCATATAATCCTTCACAATGAGCAGGCGGTAATTTCTCCCAGCTGGTCTATCCACAGCGGCACGGCAACAAGCAATTATACCTTTATCTGGGGTATGTGCGGCGAAAATCAGACCTATGACGATATGGACAATATCGGAAACCTTGACTTAAAATAATTTTAGTTCATAATTCCGTCGCGTGCGGAAAAAACCATAGAAAAGTGAGAGTACTGTTATGGCATATTTAACATTAAGAGGAATCAACAAAATTTACCCGAACGGTTATCACGCTGTTCACGACTTCAATCTGGAGATCGAAAAAGGTGAGTTTATCGTATTTGTCGGCTCGTCCGGCTGCGGTAAATCCACCACCCTGCGCATGATCGCGGGTCTTGAAAACATCAGCAAGGGCGATTTTTTAATTGACGGCGTAAGAGCCAATGAAAAGGGTCCCCGCGAGCGCGGTGTTGCTATGGTTTTTCAAAGCTATGCGCTCTATCCGCACATGTCGGTTTACGACAACCTTGCTTTCGGTCTTACGCTTCAGGGTGTTGACGATGATGTTATCGAGAAAAAGGTGTTAAATACCGCAAAGATATTGGGCTTGACCGATTATCTGGACAGAAAGCCCCGTGCGCTTTCGGGCGGTCAGAGACAGAGAGTTGCGGTAGGACGCGCCATTATCCGTAAGGTAGATATTTTCCTTATGGATGAGCCGCTTTCCAACCTTGACGCAAAGCAGAGAGTTACAATGCGCTCCGAGATAACCCAGATCCACCGCGAAACGGGCGCGACAACCATTTACGTAACCCATGACCAGACCGAGGCCATGACTATGGCGGACAGAATAGTTGTAATGAAGGACGGGTATGTTCAGCAGGTGGGAACTCCATACAGCCTTTATTTCAATCCCGTTAATATGTTTGTCGCGGGCTTTATCGGCGAGCCTCCCATGAACTTTATCGAGGAAACGCTTAAGGGCGGAAAGCTTGATATACAGGGGAATATCGTTGATCTTAACGCTATTGCGGACAAGAGCGTACTGCAAAAGTACGAGGGAAAAGAGGTAGCATTGGGCTTCCGTCCCGAAGCGATAAAGCTTGCGGGCAAGGAAAATGTAAACAACGCCTACAAAATCTCCTGCAAGGTGGAGCTTACCGAGCTTTTGGGAGATAACACCAACGTTTATGTTGATATTAAAGGCGTTAAGTCGATTCTCAAGGTCGATCCCCATGATTCTCCCGAAATGGACGCCGACCTTACCTTTGCGATTCCGTATGAAAGCGTTTACCTCTTTGATAAAGAAACGGAAAAGCGCATAAAATTAAAAGAAAAAGACAAATAAAATATGGCAGATGCTTCGATTGTAAGTGAGAAGGATCGCAGACGGAGGGAATTTATCCTTAACGGCAAGCCGATGGCTGTTGTTCTGAGCATAACCCTTCCGTTGATTTTGCTGGGTGCGTTTTCTTACCTCAGCAGTATTATAGACACTGTTGTTATTGCAAAGAGCGATAATGACGCATTGTCGTCCGTTGTAATGATCTCGCAGATAAAAAATCTGTTTACGGCTTTA
>JAAVIG010000186.1 GCA_014796735.1 Oscillospiraceae bacterium | reverse complement strand
TAAATATCTTCTTCCACAAGTTTGCCGAGGCATTCATTTAATTCGGTCAGCTTGCCTTTTGCTTTTTCAAGAGAAGAAAAACAAAATCTTATCAAGCAGTACACCTCTCTTATGCGTGAGGCGGCAAAGGTGCTTGATTTTGAACAGGCGGCTTATTTCAGAGATAAAATCACGGAACTGAAGGAAAAATAAAATGGCAGCTAACAATAAAATCATCATAAAGGGAGCAAAGGAACACAATTTAAAGAACATCAGCCTTGAATTGCCCAGGGACAAGCTTATTGTAATGACAGGCTTATCGGGTTCGGGCAAATCTTCCCTTGCCTTCGATACAATTTACGCGGACGGTCAGAGAAGATATATAGAAAGCCTTTCCTCATATGCGAGAATGTTTTTGGGTCAGATGGAAAAGCCCGACGTGGAAAGCATAGAGGGCTTATCTCCCGCTATATCTATAGATCAGAAGACCACTTCAAAGAACCCCCGTTCCACCGTGGGCACGGTAACGGAAATATATGACTATTTAAGGCTTTTGTATGCGAGAATAGGCATACCTCACTGTCCCGTATGCGGCAGGGAAATAAAGCAGCAGACGGTAGATCAGATCGCCGACAGGATAATGGAGCTTGAAACGGGTACGAAAATACAGGTCATGGCTCCCATTGTGCGCGGAAGAAAGGGCGAGTACGCAAAGGAGCTTGACAATTTAAGAAAACAGGGCTTTATACATGTAAGGATAGACGGTATAATGTACGACCTTTCCGAGCAGGTCAAGCTTGAAAAGAACAAAAAGCACAATATCGAAGCGGTAATAGACCGCCTTGTGATAAAGGACACGATAAAGTCAAGACTTACCGAAAGCATTGAAACGTCAGGAAGGCTTTCGGGAGGGCTTGTTTTTGTTGACGTTATAGGGCAGGAGGAGCTGCATTTTTCGCAGAACTACGCTTGTCCCGAGCATGGGGTAAGCGTTGAGGACTTAAACCCCCGAATGTTCAGCTTTAACAATCCCTTCGGTGCTTGCCAGCGTTGTTCAGGTTTAGGCTTCTATATGAGCATTGACGAAAATCTTATAATCCCCAACAGGGAGCTGTCAATAAGACAAAACGCTATAAAAGCCAGCGGCTGGGTATACAACGAGGGCAGCATGGCGAAAATGTACTTTGACGGATTGGCGAAGCATTACGGTTTTTCCGTTGATACTCCCGTTAAAGACTTGCCGGAAATCGCGATAAATATTATACTGTACGGCACCAACGGAGAAAAATTCCCCGTACAGCGTCCTTGGGAGGGCGGAAAGGGGCATATGACAGATTTCGAGGGCATAGTAAACAACCTCGAACGCCGCTACCGCGAAACCAACAGCCAGTATATGAAGGACGAAATTTCCGATTACATGTCGGAGATAGAGTGCCCCGAATGTCACGGACAAAGACTTAAAAAGGAAGCCTTGTCCGTAACGGTGGGCGGGAAAAACATAAACGAGTTCAGCAATTTAAGCATTACGGGCGCGATAGAATTTGTAAAAAGTCTGGAGCTGTCAAAAAGAGACAATATGATAGCCGAGCAGATATTAAAGGAAATAAACTCGAGACTGGGCTTTCTTCAAAGCGTGGGACTGGATTACCTTAGGCTTTCCCGCTCCTCGGGAACGCTTTCGGGCGGCGAAAGCCAGCGTATACGGCTTGCTACCCAGATAGGAAGCTCTCTTATGGGGGTTTTGTACATTCTTGACGAACCCAGTATAGGCTTGCATCAAAGAGATAACGACAGACTTATTTCAACGCTTAAGAATCTTCGTGACTTAGGCAACACCGTTATTGTGGTGGAGCACGACGAGGACACCATGAGAGCTGCGGATTATTTAGTGGATATAGGCCCCGAGGCGGGTATTCACGGCGGCGAGGTGGTTGCCGCGGGTACTGTCGAGGATATTATAAAAAGCGAGCGTTCAATAACGGGGCAGTATCTTTCGGGAGCGTTGAAAATACCTGTTCCCGAGGAGCGCAGAGAGTGCGGCGAACGCTATCTGACCGTGTACGGTGCGCAGGAAAACAATTTAAAGAATATCGATATAAAAATTCCTTTGGGCGTGTTTACCTGTGTTACGGGAGTTTCGGGAAGCGGAAAAAGCTCCTTTGTGAACGAAATACTGTACAAATACCTTGTGGCAAAGCTTAACCGCGCAAAGGTAAGAGCTGGCAAATTCGAGAAGATGACAGGCGTTGAGGAGCTTGATAAGGTAATAAACATCGACCAGTCACCCATAGGAAGGACGCCCCGCTCAAATCCCGCCACTTACACGGGACTTTTCAACGATATACGCGATTTGTACGCTTCTACCGCCGACGCTAAAGCAAAGGGCTTCACAAGCGGAAGATTCAGCTTTAACGTCAAGGGCGGACGCTGCGAAGCCTGCGAGGGCGACGGCATTATAAAGATCGAGATGCACTTTTTGCCCGATATTTACGTACCCTGCGAGGTTTGCGGCGGAAAACGCTATAACAGAGAGACCTTGGAGGTAAAGTATAAGGGCAAGAGCATTTATGATGTTCTTGAAATGACCGTTGAGGAGGGGTTGGAGTTTTTCTCAAGTATACCGAAGCTTCAAAGGAAGCTGCAAACCCTGTACGATGTTGGTCTCGGATATGTTAAGATAGGACAGCCCGCAACTACCCTTTCGGGCGGCGAGGCGCAGAGAGTAAAGCTTGCCACCGAGCTTTCCAAGCGGGCAACGGGCAGGACTATATATATACTGGACGAGCCGACGACGGGACTTCACACCCATGATGTGGCGAAGCTTATCGAGATTTTGCAGAAGCTGACCGACGGAGGAAATACGGTAGTTGTTATAGAGCATAATTTAGACGTTATAAAGACCGCCGACCATATTATAGACTTGGGCCCCGAGGGAGGAGATAACGGAGGGTATGTTATTGCCGAGGGTACTCCAGAGGAGGTTGCGAAAAATAAGAGGTCTTATACGGGCAAGTATCTGAAAAAGCTTTTGAAATAATTTTTACAAAATATTGTTTGAAAATCAGTATAAACACGCCTAAGGTTTGCCGAAATATCAGGCGTGTTTATTTATTCATTAATAAAACAGAAAGGCGGATAGCTATGAGTGAGCCATTGTATCAAATAAATACCGAATATGATGAAAGCACGGGACGTCCGATCGACAAGAGCTATTTGGAATGCGACCTGCCGGAGTTCCTTGCGAAGTCTGTCGAGCAGATGAAGATCGCCTGGCTGAAGTATGACAGCAACGATGAAGAATATTTGCATTGGGACTGCGATTATTGCAATTTACAAAGCGATATCAACGTGGCGGAGGTAGAACAGCTTATCACAACGGAACAAGCGTGGTATCTGCGTGAAAAGTATTTGAGAATGGAAAGGACAGATGATATATGACAGATTTTACAAATATGCCAAAAAGAAACAAGTCCTATGCAGGGGCAAACGGCAGTAAAATTTCTGTTTTATACAATGGCGAGCTTTATATGTTGAAATTTCCCGCAGTTTCTATAAGAAATACTGATATGAGTTACAGTAACAGCTGCATATCGGAATATCTCGGCTGTAAAATTTTTGAGAGCATAGGTATTCCTGTGCAGGAAACAGAGCTTGGGATATATACAACAAAATCGGGAAAAGAAAAGGTTGTTGTTGCCTGCAAGGATTTTACCGCTTCAGGTCTGATTATACAGGATTTCGCTTCTTTAAAAAATCAGATAGTTGATTCCGAACGCAATGGATATGGGACAGAATTAAGCGACATTTTGGAAACGTTTGAACAACAGACCGCTATTGACAGCGAAATCTTATCGGAACGTTTCTGGGATATGTTTATTGTTGACGCTTTGATCGGAAACTGGGACAGACATAACGGAAATTGGGGGTTTTTGTATAACGGCGCAACAGACGAAATGTCGTTAGCACCTGTGTTCGACTGCGGAAGCAGTCTGTTTCCGCAAGCCGATGAAAAAATAATACAGCGTATACTGTCAAACAAGGGAGAGCTTAATCACAGAATATATAATATTCCTCTATCTGCAATAAAGCAGAACGGAGAAAAAATAAACTACTTTGATTTTATTTCTTCACTTGAAAATAAAGACTGTAATAAGGCTTTAAACCGTATTCATGAAAAGATAGATATTGAAAAAATCAATTCTATTGTTGACAAAACGCCTTTTATTACAGATTCGCATAAGGATTTCCTTAAAACTTTATTGACGGCAAGAAAAGAAAAAATCCTTGATTACTCTCTTAAACGCCTGCGAGCTTAAACGTCTGTGAATTTTTTTAAAAAACCCAACCTTTTTCAATTTTTTTGCGTCTTATAGTTGAAGCTTCAAAAGGAAAGGAAATGAAATGCAGATGAACGGTTTTAATGACAAAAAAGACGATTTTTTGGTTGAGCTGACCTTGCTGGGAAATAACCAAGCCTTTGAAGAGCTGGTTATCCGTTACGAAAAAAAGGTAAAGGGGACTGCCTATAAGGTCACGAAAAACCAGTTTTCGGCGGAGGACGCTTCGCAGGACGCCTTTGTGTGCGCGTGGGTAAGGCTGAACAGCCTGAGAGACAGGGAAAAATTCGGCTCATGGGTGTGCTCAATAGCCAAAAACTGCGCGGTCGATCTGGTGCGTCACTATTATGACACATCACCCGATATAAGCTTTGAGCTGCTTGAAAACACCGATCTGTCCAATGAGCTTGATTTAGACGATTTTTTGTGCCGGGAGAGGGACGAAAGGCTGCATGAAGCGGTTGAGGCACTGTCGGAGAAAATCAGAGATACCGTAAAGCTGCATTACTTTGAGGGACTGTCGGCGGAGGAGATAGCGGAAAAGCGAAATATTCCCGTCGGCACGGTAAAATGGCGCCTTAATGAGGGGCGCAAAAGGCTGAGAAAGGAATACGGCGTTATGGAAGACAGCAAAAACATTACATTTGTACAAAAGGTCATGTATCAGGTGGAGCAGCTTAAGCTGTGGGGTCTTAAGAATGACAAAACGGGTTTTGAAGCGGAATACAGACAGGTTTTAAAAAACGTTGAAAGCTTGGAGGAAAGCACCGAAAAGCAGTATGCTCTCGCCGACGTTCTGGCAAGAGGATATTGGTGGATAGATAAAGAGGCTAACGAGGATGTATTCAACCGTATACGTGAAGCTGCGGAAAAAAGCCGCAACGAAGATATTATGGAGTTTATCGTCAGCAAGGAGTGGAACGAATACAAGGGCGATAACAAGATAGACTACATGGAAAACACGCAGGCTCCCGCTCTTATTCAAAAGGGCTTCAAAAAAGCTTTGGGCTACCTTTATTTTTGGTTGGCTCACGCATTGTGCAGCGACAGCCAATTTGAAAAGGGAATAGGGTACTATAAAAAGGTGTTGGAGACCCTTACAAAGGACTGCGCTTATTATGCCGCCGCATTGGGCGCGGTTCATATCGAGGAGAGAAAGCTCAGAGAGGGTGAAATGCCCCTTCTGTTGGGGACTACCGCCGAGGTGCTTCAATATAAGGACAACAGGCTGTATTACATGCAGCAGCCGGGTTACAGCTTCACAAGGGGAGTTTGCCCCAACCTCGCTGTTTTTTATTACTGCAATTTCTGCGACGGCGTTATTTTCGACGGTAATCTTAAGGAGGGAGAAAGCATGGTTTCCTCCGATAAAAGGGTGACCGTTACATGTAAAAGCAAAAACGCCACGGTGGAAACTCCGAGCGGAAGGTACGAAAACTGCGTTTGCTATGTATATCTGCCTAAGGTTCAATTATGGGGGTTAAACCGCTGTGAAACTTACTTTTGTCCAAATGTAGGCATTGTTAAGCAGATCGTGCAGGTGGAGGGCAAGACGGAGGAATGGCAGCTTTTAAATTGCACTATAAACGGCGGTGACGAGATAATTCCCTTTGCCGAGGGGAATCGCTGGGAATACGGCTTGATCAATGAAAACGATATAATATACGATATTGAAAATGTGTATGAGGTCGTTTCCGCCGGGAAAGGCAAGGCGGTTTTGTCTCACCATAATTATGTAAAGCTGCTTGGCTATAACGAAAGCACATGGCGGGGAAATATCCGTAAAATAAAACAAACATATTCCGGTGACGGGAATAAGCTGTCCGACACCCGTCCGTCCTTTGAAAAAGCGGAAATGTTGGCAAAAACCAAGCGGGAAAAGCTTCACACCTCTATTGCCAAAAACGTTATGGACAGGATATTCGATACCGAGCCCGAATTTAACCCCGCATATACCGAAAAGGGCTACCGTAATTTCTTTAACTGCTGCAGCTTAAGTATTGGCGACGGCAAAATCATTATCAATGGCTATTCCGAATACAGCTTTGACTGGAAACACGATCCTATAAATGATGAACTTGATATGATCAAATATGATTATTTTTATGAGGATCTGAGTCTTATTGCGGGAAAAACATGGTCGGATGAATGGACAGAGGGGTACAAGAAATTACAGGAGGAGACGGTTGACGGTAAGAGGAAGACAAAATTTTCTCTTGAGGTTTTGCCCGATGAAACGGTACATACCGCCGCGGGCGAGTTTAAGGGCTGCCGCCATATATGCGTTGAGGAAAGAAGCAGAACCGACTGGGAAAGCTATCTCAACGGCGTAAGACATTATTGGTTTGCTCCCGAAATAGGTATTGTCAGATATTCAAGAAGCTATAAGGACGATACCCTTGAAGCAGTGTGGGAGCTGACTGAGTACAAGGGCAAGGGCGAGGGATATTTTCCCGTTAAGGACGGATTGTTCAGACGTTATGTGCCTTGCGGGCTTAAGGAAGGCTGGCATAGTTGGGTTGAATATACCTTTGACGAGGACGAAAGCGGTTTTGTTATCTTTAAAAATACCTTGGGGACAAGGGACAGAGAGAAATAATCGCAGATGCCGCAATAAAAATTCTGACAAAATCCCAATAAAATAAAGAAAACAGTTGTTTATTTTTCCGTTTTGTGGTATAATGTTTTATAAGTGGGTCAATATAGGGTGTTTTTACCTTTAGACTCTCTTATAAAAGCATTATACCGCTTTTTGTTTGCAAACAAGCTCTGATACCAATCCCATTTTAAACTGACGTAATACCCACAGTTTAAAATGGGATTGCACCCGAAGCACTAATCCCACAGTTTAAAAAGGGATCAGTATTAGAAAGGACATTGTAAAAATGGATAAAAAGGTTTCTGCGTCCAACGGTATTCTTAAGGTCTCAAATGAAGTTATAATGAAAATAGCCGAGCTTGCCGCCTGCGAAATTACAGGAGTGGCTTCCGAGGACGGAAAGCTTATGATTTCACAGTCTCCCATTGGCTTGGGTACATTTCTGGGTTCTCCCGTGAGAGTTTCCGTTTCAAAGGAAGCGGCGGTTATCGATCTTTCCATAATCACAGAGCAGGGAAGCAAGGCCGTAAACGTGGCTTCCGCGGTTCAGGCAAGCGTTAAATCCGCCGTACAGAACATGACGGGGATAACGGTTTCAAAGGTAAACGTAAATGTAGTTGGCATATTGCTGAATAAAGAAGATGAGTGATCATAATGCGCGGAAAACATATGAAAGAGTGTTTTCGTATGCCGCGCATATAAGCATATAATATAATTTCCGGAGTAAATAAATGACAAAACATGAAATAAGAGAAGCGGCTTTTATAATTTTATATCAAATGGAGCTTACGGGTCAGACCAGCGAGGAAATAGCCGACTGTACATACGAGGCTTTTGAAATGCCCTCAAATAAGGCGGTCATTTCTCTGGCAGACAAGGTCTGGGAAAAAAGAGAGGAGCTTGACGGTATCATCGGAAAATACAGCCCCTCAAGGTCAACGGCAAGAATTTCAAAGGTTAATATAACTATTTTGCGTATTGCGGTTTACGAGCTAACCTTTGAAAAGGAAAAGATACCCCCTAAGGTCGCTATCAACGAAGCTATTGAAATTTCAAAGGCGTATGCCGAAAAAAGCGACAGGGTTTTTATCAACGGAGTTTTAAATTCATATTTCAAGGATACGGAAAAATCGGAATGAATGTTGTTGTAACCGTTTCGCAGATAAACAGGCGGCTTGCCGGGCTTGTTAAAGGCGATGAAAAATTACGGAACGTTTCCGTAAAGGGCGAGATCTCGAATTTTAAGGAGCATTTTCCCTCGGGGCATATGTATTTTACCTTAAAAGAGGGCAATTCGTCCATAAAAGCGGTCATGTTCAAGAGCTACGCGGAAAGGCTCAAAATATATCCCGAAAACGGAATGAACGCGGTGGTATCGGGCTCGGTTCAGGTTTACGAGCGGGACGGAGCTTGTCAGCTTTACGCAACGGGCATAGATCGGGACGAGGGAATAGGAGAGGACGCGCTGTCCTTTGAGCAGCTTAAGGCTAAGCTGTTAAACGAAGGCTTGTTTGAACAAAAGCGTCCATTGCCCACACTTCCCAAATCAATTTGTGTTGTTACCTCCGAAACGGGGGCGGCTTTGCAGGATATAATAAACGTCCTTTCGAGAAGATACCCTTTTGTTACCTTGAAGCTTGTTCCCGTGCTTGTTCAGGGAGAGGGCGCGCCCGCTTCAATTGCGGAGGGCATTATGAAAGCGCAGGACAGCGGCTGCGACCTTATAATTTTCGGCAGAGGCGGCGGTTCGGCGGAGGATCTTTCCGCTTTTAACGCCGAGATAGTGGCGAGAGCGGTTTATAACAGCAAAATACCCACCATTTCGGCGGTGGGGCATGAGATAGATTTTACCATAGGCGACTTTGTGGCGGATATGAGGGCACCCACGCCGAGTGCCGCCGCGGAATTGGCGGTTCCCGATATACAGGAGATATACGGCGGTATTCTCGCTTTGAAAAACAGGATAGGCGAAAAGGCTAAGGCTAAGATCGTCCAAATGCAGACGAAGGTAAACGCCGCTTCTCTTTTGATCTCGCGCTTAAATCCCAGAACGCGCATTGAAGTAAACGAGGAAAATTACAACAAAACCTTTGCCGCAATAAGAAAGGATTTTTCCTCGATCATTGCCGCTAAGGAGCTGCAGTTTAAAAACACTGCCGAGCTTATAGACGCGTTTAATCCTTTGAAAACCTTGGAGAGGGGCTATTCTATCGTTTATAAGGACGGCGCCGTTGTAAGCGCGGCGGCGGAGATAAAAAAAGGCGACACCTTTACCGTGAAAATGTCGGACGGTGAATTTGAGGCGGTGGCGGTAAGCGATCGCCGCGAATAATCGTAAAAATATGAAAGGAATTACTGCGCTATGACCTTTGAGGAAGCGTTAAAAAGACTCAACGAGATTTCCGAGCTTATGGAAAATCCGGATATTACTTTAAAAAACGCGGTCGAGCTTTATGCGGAGGCAAACAAGCTGACCGAGATATGCAATAAGAGTATTGAAGAAGCAAAGCTTGCATTGGAGAAGATAGAGCAATGACATATCAGGAAAAGCTTATATATTATAAAAATGTTGTGGATAATAAATTGGAGGAATATTTTAAATTTGAATCCAAAAAGCAGGACAGACTTTTTGAGGCGATGAAATACAGTCTTATGGCGGGAGGAAAGCGTATTCGTCCTATCCTGACGCTGGAGTTTGCGTCGCTTTGCGGGGGAAGCGCTGAAGCCGCCTTGCCCGCCGCCTGCGCTATCGAAATGATACACACCTTTTCTCTTATACATGACGATTTGCCCTGTATGGATAACGACGATATGCGCAGAGGAAGAAAAAGCTGTCACAGGGCGTTTGACGAGGCTACCGCGCTGCTGGCGGGAGACGCGCTGGAGCTGTACCCCTTTGAGGTACTGACCGACAGCGTTAAATACGGAGTTACACCCGAAAATACTGTAAAAATGGTACGACTGCTGGCTGAATACGCCGGACATATGGGTATGACGGGCGGACAGCAGATAGACACACAGTTTGAGGGTGAAAGCATCGGCGAGGAAAACCTTTTGGAAATGTACAAGCTGAAAACCTCCCGGCTTTTGCAGGCAAGCGCATGTATGGGCTGCCTGTCGGCGGGAGCGGACGAGGGCAGGGTGCAAAAGGCGTATGAGTACGGGGAAAAGGTTGGACTGGCTTTTCAGATAACAGATGATATTTTGGACGTCTGCGGCGATCCCGCGCTGCTTGGAAAGCCCGTGGGCAGCGATAAGGAAAACAACAAGGAGACTTATGTAAGTCTTGTGGGGATCGATAAGGCGAGAGAAACGGCAAAAAAGCTTACAGACGAGGCTTTGAACATAATAGACGGTTTTTTGGGCGGAGAGTTTTTAAAGGAGCTTACGATAGACCTTTTAAAAAGAAACAAATAAAAAGCATGTCCGCATAGATACATAAATCATTTTGGCAGGAAGGACTGATCATCACAGTGAGCGAATATATAAATGTAGCGGTATTGGTTGCAATGATAAGCTGGGCGACGGCGCAGCTCATCAAGGCCGCTTTGTATGCGGCAAAATACAGGACATTTAAATTAGAGCGTTTATTCGGTTCGGGCGGAATGCCGTCTTCACATTCGTCAACGGTGTGCGCTTTGGTTATAACCGTTTACCGTATGGAGGGAATAACCTCGGCTTCCTTCGGACTTGCCATGATGTTTGCCATTGTCACGATGTACGATGCTACCGGTGTAAGACGCGCGGCGGGCATACACGCTAAACAGATCAACCGATTGAGACATATTGTTGACGAGCTGGACGAGGATGTGTTGGATAAGATCGAGGAAAAAATGGACGAGGACGAGGATTACGACCCGGAGGACACAAAGGAGCTTAAGGAGTTTCTGGGTCACACTCCCTTGGAGGTAATTTTCGGAGCGTTACTGGGTATCATTATAGGAATAGTATTCCCTACGAATTTATTCCTTTCATAAAGCGGTGTTTTCCGCTTTTATACTATTTTCTATAAGATAGGGGCGAAACGGATTGATATTATCCTCAAAAATATCCGCCGACATTATCAAAAAGCTTACGCTGGCGGAAAAAGAGCAGCTTTGTTCCGAATTGCGGGCATATATTATAGAAGTGGTTTACGGTACGGGCGGTCATCTCGCTTCAAGCCTTGGCGCGGTCGAGCTTTGCGTTGCTTTGCACAGCGTTTTTTCCACACCCGAGGATAAAATAATATTTGATGTGGGTCATCAGGCTTACGCTCACAAGATCATAACGGGAAGGTATGAGGATTTTTGCAGCCTGCGCAGCGAAAACGGTATTTCGGGTTTTCCCAGACCCGATGAGTCCGTTCACGACGCTTTTATAGCGGGTCATGCCAGCACTTCGATCTCGGCTGCCTTGGGTATAGCGAAGGCTATGGAAATAAAGGGCGACGAACACCACGTTGTATCGGTCATAGGAGACGGTGCGCTGACGGGCGGCGAGGCGTACGAGGGCTTAAACAACGCAAGCAAATTAAAAAGAAATTTTATTGTAATTCTTAACGACAACGAAATGTCGATCTCAAAAAATTCGGGCGCTGTCGCTTCTTATTTGTCTCAAATGCGTTCCTCGACAAAGTATTTTGAAACAAAAAAGCGCGTTAAGGAGGCTCTTTCCAAATCCGCCATAGGAAGAGAGCTTTCAAAATCGGTGAGCGGTACAAAGGAGCTTGTAAAATTCGCAATATTCCAAAGCAATATATTTGAAAATTTAGGCTATAAGTATCTGGGCCCCATTAACGGAAACGATCTGAAAGAGCTGATAGACGTGCTTAACGTGGCTAAGCGGCTGAATGAGCCCTGTATAGTTCATATAAAAACAAAAAAGGGAAAGGGCTATCTTCCTGCGGAGCAAAATTCGGGGGAATACCACGGGATCGCCAAGCGGAAGGCAATACGCGGCGGAGAAAAAAACGATACATATTCCGAGGTCATGGGGAAGTATCTTACGGAGCTTGCCGCCGAGGACGAAAGAATATGCGCCGTGACAGCCGCAATGAAATACGCTACGGGGCTTCAGCATTTCGCAAAAATATATAGACCGCGTTTTTTTGATGTGGGCATTGCGGAGGAACACGCCGTCACATTTGCGGGCGGATTGGCTTCACAAGGGCTTATTCCCGTATTCGGAGTGTATTCCACCTTTTTGCAGCGTTCCTACGATCAGATACTGCATGATCTTGCTATAGAGGGCGAGCATGTTGTTTTTGCCATTGATCGGGCGGGTATGGTAGGCGAGGACGGAGAAACGCATCAGGGCTTGTTTGACGTTTCGATGCTTACAAGTATTCCCAAAACGGTAATATACTCTCCCTCAAACGATGGGGAGCTGCGCGCGTCAATGAAAAAAGCTTTGTATAACTGTAACGGTATAGCCGCCGTGCGCTATCCAAAGGGCGAGGCGGTAAAATGCCGATCCGAGGAATCGGGCTACGACGTATATTTTTACGACTGCGGCGGCAGAGCCCTGATAATAACCTACGGAAGAATTACACAATACGCGCTGGAGGCGGCTAAAAAGCTCAGAGCCGATCTGCTTCAAATGGTAAAGATATATCCTATTGTTGAAAAAACCTTTGATATTGCGGAAAAGTATGATAGGATCGTATTTTTTGAGGAGGGAATCCGTTCGGGAGGGATAGCCGAAAAGTTTTCGGCCAAGCTTCTGGAACGGGGCTGGAGCGGTAGGTATAAAATAAACGCCGTTTCCGATCACTTTGTCGCTTACAGCGATACGGAAAAACAGCTGTCGGATCACAATCTGGATACGGCGGGAATGATCAAGGTAACGGGTGAATTGATTGAGCAGACTTGATTTTGAGCTTACGGCGCGTTCTCTCGTTAAAAGCCGCAATGTGGCTCAGCAGCTTATCAAAGACGGTATTGTTTTTGTGAACGGCAAAAATATAACAAAAGCGGCTTTTGATGTGGAAGATGCCGATGTGATAGAGATAAAAGGCGAGCTGCCCAAATATGTGGGGCGGGGAGGACTTAAGCTTGAAAAAGCCGTGGAGTGCTTTAAAATTCGGCTTAAGGACTGTACATGCATTGATGTGGGCGCTTCAACGGGCGGCTTTACCGACTGTATGCTGCAAAACGGAGCGGAAAAGGTTTACGCGGTGGACGTTGGCAGCGATCAGCTTGACGAAAAATTAAGAAACGACAGCAGGGTAATATCCCTTGAAAATACGGATGTAAGAGCGGCAGAGGGAAAAATACCCGAAAAAGCTGATTTTATCTCCGTTGACGTGTCTTTTATATCTCTTAAAACTGTGCTTCCCGAGGTGAAAAAACTGCTTAAGGAAAGCGGTACAGTGGTGGCGCTGATAAAGCCCCAGTTCGAGGTAGGCAAAAGCGGGATAGGAAAGCGCGGAGTTGTAAAAAATCCGTCCTTAAGAGAAAAGGCGGTATGGGACATAAAGGAATTTTCCGAGAGCATCGGATTTAAATGCAGGGGCTTGATTCAATCTCCGATAACGGGCGGGGACGGAAACATTGAATATCTGATCTGTCTTTCGTTTTGAGGTGCTTATGAATGTTTTTATATGCGCAAATCTGAATAAGGAAAAAACAAGATTGATTTTTCCCGATGTGATAAGAACGCTGAAGCTTTACGGTATGCTTCCCCTTGCTGAAAGCAGATTTTCGGATATTTGCCGTGAAATGAATTTAAGCGGCATTGTTTTCGGCACGGCGGAAGAAAACATGGATAAATGCGATATTTTTCTTACCATAGGCGGAGACGGCACTATTTTGCGCTGGGGCAAAAAAGCCGCGGCGCATAAGAAGCCGCTGCTTGGAGTAAATACGGGCAGGCTGGGCTTTATGGCAACTCTTGAAAAAGAAAACCTTTCAAAGCTTGCGGCGATTTCGGAGGGCAGGTATAAGCTAAGCACAAGAATGATGCTTGATGTTTCCGTTACCGCCGCCGGCGGAAAAAAAGAGTTTACCGCTCTCAACGATGTTGTGTTTTTTAAAGGGACTACTTCAAAGCTGCCCGAATACTTGGTTTTCAGCGGTGAAACGGAGGTAACGAGAGTAAGGGCGGACGGACTTATCATAAGCACTCCCACAGGCTCTACCGCTTATTCCTTATCCGCGGGAGGGCCGATAATCGATCCTAAAATATGCTGCTTTGAGCTTACTGCTTTATCGCCTCACACTCTTTTTAACCGACCTATGCTTTTGTCGGTGGACGAACCTCTAAGAGCGGAATACATCGCCTACGAAAACAGCAGTGTGTTTGTGTCGGTGGACGGTAACGAGGCTATCGGAATATTGCCCGACGACAGCGTACGAATAAAAAAATCTAAGCTGTGTCTCGATCTTATAGATATTGACGGCGAAAGCTTTTACAGCTCCGTACACAGAAAGCTTATGAAACCATTAAAGTAAAATGTAAGGGGACAAGACCCATGAAAAAGAAAAGACAAGCCGAAATATTATCTATCATAAGAGAAAGCCCTATCGAAAATCAGGATATGCTAATAAAGGCGTTATCCGAAAGAGGGTATTCCGTTACACAGGCAACCGTTTCAAGAGACATAAACGAGCTTAAACTGGAGAAAAACATTAACGAGGACGGTATAAACTGTTACACTAAGGTGTCGGACAGCAACAGATTCGGAAATATTTTTCAGCAGTCGGTAATAAAGGTTAATTACGCTATGAATATTGTTTGCTTAAAGTGCCATTCGGGGCTTGCAAACGCCGCCTGCGCCGCCTTTGACGGAATGAATCCCAATTATGTCATAGGAACGATAGCGGGGGACGATACCGTGTTTATTTTAATGAGGACGGAAAATGACGCAAGGGAGCTTTGTGAAAAGCTTAAAACGATGTTTTGACGCAATGTATGTACATAGCGGAACGGGAAAGGAGTGAAATAGTTTGCTGAAGGAATTGGATATAGAAAACCTTGCCGTAATTGAAAAGGCGGCTATTTCATTTTGCGATAAGCTGAATGTTTTTTCGGGTGAAACAGGCGCGGGTAAGAGTATACTTATCGGCGGAATCAACGCGGTGTTAGGCGGAAGGATAGGCAGAGATATTGTAAGAACGGGAGAAAGCAAGGCTGTTGTTACCGCGCTTTTTGACGATATACCGGCACATGTTATAGAAAAGTTGGAGGAAAACGGTTACTCCTATGACGGTGAACTGCTTTTGCAGCGCGAGATAACAGCCGACGGAAAGGGTACGGCCAGAATAAACGGGAAGATCGCCACCGCTTCCGTATTGAAAGAGATAGCTTCCCGTCTTATAGACATACACGGACAGCACGATACCGCTATTTTAATGAGCACGGACAACCAAAGGCAGATATTGGACACCTACGGCGGCTTGGAGGACAAGCTTAAGGAGTACAAGGAAGTATTCAGAGAGTTTTCTCATATCAGCAAGGAGGTAAAAAGCTTACAGCTGAAGATAGAGGACAGGGAAAACCGTATAGCCGAGCTTACCGAAAAGGTAGAGGACATTGAAAGCTACGATCTGAAGCAGGGTGAGGAGGCTGAGGTTTCCGCGCAGCTTGAAGCGGCAAGAAGCTTTGAAGAAATACAAAAGGCATTGTCCTCGGCGTACGCGGGTATAAGCGGATATGACGAGGGCGAAAGCGCGATAAGCCTGTTGCAGAGCGCGTCAAGCGAATTGGAAAAAATTTCGGATAAAGTGGAGGGGATAGGCGAACTGTCTCAAAGATTGTCGGGTATTCTTATCGACCTTGAGGACATCGGCAGCGAGGTGTCGAAAAATATAAACGACGAGTACAGCCCAGAAAATGTTTCAATGCTTGAAAACAGGAAAAGCGATCTGCTTTTGCTCAAGCGTAGGTACAGAATGGAGATCGACGAGCTTACAGAGGCTCTTTCCAATTGGAAAGCGGAGCTTGAACAGCTTAAAACGGGCGACGACGCTTTGGAGGAATTAAACGAGCGGCGCAGGGAATTGGCGGAGGATGTAAAGAAAAGGGCGCAGGAGATAAGCGAGCTAAGAAAGGACGCTGCGGACAGGTTAGTAAAGGCGATAACGGAGGAACTTGTTTTTCTCGATATGCCGAATGTGCGCTTTGTATTTGATTTTCAGCGTGACAAGATCACAAGCGCGGGAATGGATAAGATCGAAATGCTGATCTCCGTCAACAAGGGTGAGGAGCCGAAGCCCATGAACAAGATAGCATCGGGCGGCGAGCTTTCGAGAATAATGTTAGCGGTCAAAAACGTGCTGGCTTCCGCAGATGATGTTCCCACTATGATCTTTGACGAGATAGACACGGGTATAAGCGGCAGAGCGGCGCATAAGGTGGGAGTAAAGCTGTACGAGATCGCACGGAAAAGACAGGTGCTTTGCGTGACCCACTTGGCACAGATAGCGGCAATGGGCGACAGGCATCTTTTAATAGAAAAGCAAAGCGATGAAAGCAGGACTTATACTAATGTTCACGCTCTTGAATTTGAGGAAAGAAAGCGCGAGATAGCGAGGATCATTTCGGGTGAGTCGGATAGTGAGATCACTTTGAAAAGTGCGGAGGAGCTTTTGAAAAGGGGAAAATAAAAAATCTGTCTTCACATTGCCCAATAGGTTTGCAATATTTTGTGAAGACAGGTTTTATGTGAATAACTACAACCAGAAAAGGTGTTAACGTACTGTTAACGTCGGGGCGGCGGAGCCGCGGGCGACAGCCCGCTGAAATGCGTCAGCATTTCAAAATTTTCGCCTTTTGGCGAAAATTTGGCTCCGCCCCGGAGGTGGGGCAGTTATTGTAAGAGGAGCAGTTTTGCAGGATAGGGCGGCACAGCTTTATTGAAGGAACAGGCATAATAATACATTGCACAAGTTGTGGGTAGTTGTGTTATTTTAACACCGACATTTTATAATATGAGTTTTTTACGGTCCCTGCTCGCTGATCTCTTCCAGTTTATTTAAAAACTGTTCGGGTGTATATACTTTGACTGAGGATTTTAAATAATCTTGGATATTTCGGGTAACGATACAGTCAACTTCAGATCTGGCGGCAGTTTCTGTCATTACGGCGTCTTCAAAATCGGTTATGGGAGAAGGAATCGCGCGGCGGCAGTCCATTCCTGATGTATCGAGCACATCGAATAATGAAAACAGTTTATTCAGCACCTCCCGCGAGGCTTTGTCGTCATGGGTATGACGGTGCATCAGGTAATAAACATCTGTCGAAGCTTTTGCCGTAATACAGCCTGTATATTGGTTATTTGCCGCTGCCAGAAAAACGGCCTGTGCGTTTTTTGCAAACGGATCGCGGTTTTGCAATGCGTCAATAATGACGCATGTATCTATCAATGCTCTCATATTTTGTTCAGCTTCTCCTCACGTGCTTCTTCCAAGGTTATATCCGAAGGAATTATTCCGAAAAGAGATTTGGCAGTATCAACGCGCTCTTGAAACGGATTTGTCAGCTTAGCTATAACTTTGCCGTTTTTTGTGATATAAATATCTTCCGTTGCCGAAAGAGTCAGGTACTTGCTTAAGTTGGTTTTAAATTCGGTTGCGGTAATAGACATGACAATCCCTCCTAATTATATTTTGTATTTTTATTATATCAAAAATGTACGAAAATGTCAATAAAATCGTACGAATTTCAAAAGAAAGGAAAAACAAAATGCCATATTTTTGCGACAATTATCCTATTTTAAAAAGGGAAGAAATTGCAAAGGATATTTATTCCTATGTAATAAGCTGTCCCGAAGCTGCCGCTGTTTCCAAGGCGGGGCAGTTTGTGCACATCAGAGCGGAGGGCTACACCCTTCGCAGACCTATCTCGATTTGCGAGATTGATAAAGAAAACGGCACTGTCCGAATTGTTTTCGAGGTAAGAGGGGGAGGTACCGACAGGCTTTCACAGCTTCGGGTCGGCGACAAAATGGATATTATTTTACCTCTCGGAAACGGCTTTACGGTAAAGGAAATCCCCGAGGGTAAAAACGTTGTGGTTGTAGGCGGCGGTATAGGCGTTCCTCCCATGTGCGGAGTGTCTGCCCAATATAAAAACGTTAAGGCTATAATCGGATTCAGAAGTAAGGATAAGGTTATTTTGGAGGAAGACTTAAAGCGCATCGGGGCTGAGGTCACGGTTTGTACCGACGACGGAAGCTACGGTGAAAGCGGAGTTGTGACCGTTCCGCTTGAAAAGGAGCTTGAAAAGGGGAATACCGCCATGATCTTTGCCTGCGGCCCTACTCCAATGCTGAAAGCTGTCATAGAGTGCGCTAAAAGATACAATATCCCCTGCGAGGTTTCCTTGGAGCAGAGAATGGCGTGCGGCGTTGGCGCGTGCGTGGGCTGCGCATGCAATATAAACAGGGACGGCAAAAACCTTGTACTCAGAGTATGCAAGGACGGCCCTGTGTTTAAAGCCGAGGAGGTGGTACTGTGAACACTGTAAATAGTATAAATAACACAAAAAAAGATTTATCCGTTACCGTGGCGGGGGTGAAATTCCCAAACCCTGTCATTGCGGCTTCGGGTACTTACGGATTCGGGCAGGATTACACCGATTTATACCCTTTAAATAAGCTTGGCGGTATTTCCTGCAAGGGTACCACCATACTGCCAAAGGACGGCAATCCCGCTCCCCGAATCGCTGAAACTCCCGCGGGAATGTTAAACTCGGTGGGGCTTCAGAATCCCGGTGTTGACGTTTTCATTTCCGAACACTTATCCAAAGCAAAGAAAGAGGGAAATGTTATTATAGCCAATATCGCGGGGGCAACTCTTGACGATTACAGGGCGGTGGCGGAAAAGCTTGAAGACACCGACGTTGACATGATAGAGCTTAACATTTCATGCCCCAACGTAAAGCAGGGCGGAGCAAGCTGGGGCATCACCTGCGAGGGGGCGGCGACTGTTACCAAAACCGTTCGCGCCGTTACCAAAAAGCCTTTAATGGTAAAGCTTACACCCAATGTTACCAATATAGCGGATATAGCTAAAGCAGCGGAATCCGAGGGGGCGGACTGCCTTTCCCTTATAAACACATTGCTTGGTATGAGGATAGATATTAAAACAAGACGACCTATTTTAAAAAATAATGTAGGCGGTTTTTCGGGACCGGCCGTTTTCCCCGTAGCGGTAAGAATGGTGTGGCAGGTTGCCAACGCTGTGGGAATTGATGTAGTAGGACTTGGCGGGATCACAACCGCTGAGGACGTTATCGAAATGATGATGGCGGGTGCAAGGGCTGTGCAGATAGGTACGGCTATTTTTACCGATCCTTACGCGCCCTTAAAGGTGATAGACGGGCTTGAAAAATATATGGTTGAAAATAATTTAAATTCCCTTAATGAGATAGTGGGGACGGTCCGGCCATGGTGACGACGCTTTATATTATACGCCACTGTGAAGCGGTGGGAAATATCCGAAATGTGTTTCAGGGCAGTATTGACGAGGATATAACCGAAAAAGGACAGCTGCAGCTTGACAAGCTTTCCGAAAGGTGCAAAGACCTGCACTTTGACGTTATATACTCTTCCCCCCTTATCCGTGCGGTAAAGACGGCGCAGGCGGCTAATAAGTATCACGGGCTTGAAATAATCACCGATCCCGCTTTTACAGAGATAAACGGCGGGGAATACGAGGGAGTAAAATGGGAGGATTTGCCTGTTTTGTTTCCCCATACATATAACAAGTGGAAAAACGATTTTGCAAATTTCGCCACTGAACAGGGCGAGGCTATGACCGAGGTTTACGGCCGCATGAAAGAGGGCGCAATGCGGGTCGTTGAGGAAAACAGGGGAAAAACCGTTTTAATTGTGTCTCACGGGTGCGCTATCAGAAATCTTTGCTGTTTTTTGAGAGGGCTTCCCTTGGAAAAGATCGGCGGGTGCGAATGGGTGGACAATACGGGGATAAGCTGTTTTACCTTTGACGATGATATGAAGCCCACTGAGGTGTTTGTGAACGATTGCGGGCATATTCTGGAGGATAGGGCTACCGCGCCGCATCAGATGTTCTGGAGAAATAAAAATTCGGAGTAAGGTGTAACTCTACGGTTTGTGGGTTTTGTTTATAGTTAATCAGTGTTATAATATCGTCAAGGAGGACAAAGCCATGAACCAAATTAAGATAGGACAGTTTATTTCGCAAATGCGCAAAGAAAAGGGAATGACGCAGGAACAGCTTGCGGATAGGCTTTCGATAAGCGGAAAGACTGTTTCGAAGTGGGAGTGCGGAAAAGGTCTGCCGGAGGTATCTTCTATGCTCCCGCTTTGTGAAGCTCTTGAAATAAATGTAAACGAGCTTTTAACGGGAGAACGTATCTTAGATGAAAGCTACAAAGAAAAAGCAGAGCAAAACATGATGATGCTAATTGAAGAAGAGGAGAAGAGCCAAAGAACATCGATTTTAAACTTGTTGGAAAATTCAGATGTGTATAACAGAGTTAAAAAATGCGGCAATATCTCCGCTAAAGAGCTTCAAAAAGTAATAAACGATATATGCGAAATTGCCGTTTGTGCTGTTAACAATGGACTGCTTGAACTGAAAAAGTTTTTGGAGTACCCGAATATTGATCCATTTTTGAAAGAAATGGTTTATTTTTCTACCGACTCGGAAAAGCTGCTTTCCTGCGATGAATTGTTTGATGCTTTTTCGGTTCGTATAAGGGTCGCTGATCAGACAGATGAGGATCTGATCGGGCATTTGATCATGCTGCAAGGCTATATGTATATTCTACACGGTAAAAACGTCGATCAGATACGTGATATGCTTTCAATATGTTTTGGAGAATTATTTTCTTGATGTTTTGGAGGAATAAAAATTCGGAGTAAAAACAGGAAAACGCCGCACAAATACCGATTACGGCTTTGTGCGGTGTTATCTTAACGGTAACGCATTATCGGCAGACGGTTTTTACTGTTCCGCATGCGATTTTTTCTCCCGCGTTACCCGAAGGCTGTGTGGTGAAATCATCGGGCTTGGCGTGAATAATAACGGTTTTCCCTAATATTTCGGAAACGGTGAATCGATTGGAAAGAAACGCTAAAACCGCTTTTCCGTTAGCGCCGAACAGCGGCGGCATATCGCCCGCGTGATAGGGGTGTGGGCAGTTGTTGGGATCGTAGTGACCGTCCGCGTCCGCAAAGGGATCGTTCTTGTTACCCTTGCATTTTGTGCCGTTGTGGATATGAAAGGCGAAAATAGGATTTTTGCAGGAGTTGCAGCTTGTCGGCAATCCGCTGATCTCGGCATATACCATTACTCCGCCGCATAACTGGTAAAACATGACTTTTCCTTTTATATCGGGGTATTTGTCGCTGCCGCTTATGTGCGCTTCCGCGTTGGGCTTGCCGTTAAGTATGGAATGAAGTTCGTCAAAATATTTCATAGTGGCTCTCCGTTTAAATTTCTTTATGATATATAATATATGCGGAGTAAAAAGAAATTGCTAATAAAAAAACGGGAGAAAAATCAATGAGAAATGATATTATAGCGTATCTGCAAAAAGAAATACGGCTCAGATGCGAAAGCCCTGCCAATAAATTCGGCATAGGTAATTATTATCACATAGAAGCGGTAGCGAAAAACGCTGAGCTGTTGGCTGAGCGGTTTGGAGCGGATAAGGAGATTGCGGTTATTGCCGCTTGGCTTCACGATATTGCTTCAATAACGGATTACAGCTTATATAAAATGCACCATATTCACGGTGCGGAAATAGCAGAGGAGCTTTTAAACGACTTTGATTATGAACCCGAGAAAATAAAGCTTGTACAGGAGTGCATAAAAAATCACCGAGGAAGCGTTGTTAACGGTAAAAGCTCTTCAGAAGAAATATGTGTTGCCGACGCTGACGCGATCTCACATTTCGACAGTGTTCCGAGTCTGCTTTATCTTGCCTTTTCGGCTAAGGGAATGGAGTATGAAGAGGGTGTGGATTTTGTGGTAAACAAGCTGAAAAGAAGCTTTTTAAAGCTGTCGGATAATAGCAAGGAGTTTTATGAGGAAAAATACAGACGGGCAATGGAGCTTTTGGGAGCGGATATTGATAACCGATAGCTTATTTCGAGGCGTGAGATAAATATACCTTTGTATTTGTTGCTTGTGTCAAAACCCTTTAATCGGCATATGCTGATTAAGGGGGTTTTTACATTGATATTTGAAATAATTTTACTGATTGCCGCCCTGTCTGTGGATTCATTGGCGGCGGCGGTCAGCTACGGACTGGCGAAAATACGGATAGGCTTTTCGCGGTCACTTTTAATAAGCATAATTTGCAGTATTTTTCTGGTTTTTTCCGCTGCCTTTGCGGGAATTATCGGCGGTTACATACCCGAAAGAGTGACTAAAGCGGTAAGCTTCCTTATACTGCTTGTTATAGGTATAATTAAGCTTGCCGAAAAAGAAAAGAGTGAGCAGCCCGAGAAGCTGTCCGCTGCCAAGACAGTGCTGTTTGCGGTGTCAATGTCCGTGGACGGATTGGCGGCGGGCTTCGGAGCGGGGCTTACGGCGGAGGATAATTTGTGGGCTGTGGGTGTAATGGCTTGCGTGATAACCTTTATTACCGTTTACTTTGGAAACGCAGTGGGACTCAGGGTTAACAAAAACGCGCCCGCGGTGGTGCAGAAGCTTGGAGGAGCGGCTATTATCGCTGTGGGAGTTTGTAAGCTGATTTGAGACCATAATTATGCAACCGTTTTTTGTTTTTTTGCGATATGATATATGAGGCCGGTTTTAAAAAAACTAAGGAGGTGAAGCAATTGGACGAGGATAAATTGGTCAAGGCTTTGAGAAAAGGGGACGTAACGGCGTTAAAGGAGCTGATAATTCGGTATAATCCTTTTGTTTCCTCGGTAATTAGGCGAATACTTAAGGACAGAAGCAGGGAGTGGGAGGAATTGACGCAGGACGTGTTTCTGGCACTTTGGGATAACCGTAAAAAGCTGCATGATGTAAAGCTTAAACCGTATCTTGCGGCAATTGCCCGAAATAAAGCGTTCAGCCTGTTAAGACAGTACCGCGAGGAGCTGCCGTTGGAGGACGATATTCTGATTTACGATGACGAGGATATTCAGCTTAGGATCGAGCAAAAGGAGCTTTCAAGGTTAGTGAGCGAAGCGTTGGATCAGCTTCCGCGTACGCACAGGGAACTGTTTATACGTCACTATTACTACGGTCAGACGGTTTGTGAGGCGGCAAAGGAAATGAACATAAACGATTCTACCGCAAAGTCTTGGCTAAAGCGGGATAGGGAAAAGCTCAGAGAGATTCTCACGGAAAAGGGAGTTGAAGCCGATGAAACGGTTTTAGGCCCGACCCGTCTTGTACGGTCTCCCACATGAAACGGCGAAAATAAAAATATCGGAAAGGAATGAAATGAATATGGGAAAACAGTATAATATTTCCGAGCTTATAGACGGCTACAAGGACAATGAATTTTTAATAGACGGTCAGCAGGGGGCGGACACCGAGGCGGTTTTAAACGGGGTTATGGCGAAGGTAAAGCCTAAAAAACACTTGCGTTTGGGGGTAAAGCTTCTTGCTGCCGCAGTGGTGGCTGCTACGGTTTCGATAACGGCGGTAACGGCGACGGCCTCAAAGCCCATAAGAGTGTACACACGCGCAAATGGCGGCACAATTACTATTGGCGATTATGAGCACCCTTACGTGGAGGACGGTTATTATGCTTCCGATGATAATGTATATGTAGTAGAGAACGGCAGGGTTTATTTTACCTTCGATAATCAGCATTTGGACATAACCGATCTGATCGATTACGACACCCCTTATTACTATCGTTCGGACATAACGGACAGTTTGGGTGAGGTGCATGAAAGATGGATAGCGATAGGAGGTACGCCCAATTGTGTAGGATTCGGGGAAGCAATTTACGATATTGACGGTAACGGTTGGCTGTATACTTCGGGAGGCGGAGATGCGGTTGAGTATTATCAGTATTATATTGACGGTGAAATAGTTACATTGTTAGATCAGTGGGGAACTGACGGATACGTTGATAAATACCCGTACCGCTATATTGAATTCAATTGGTTTATTGACTTTTATGGGCACTTTAAGCCTTTTTCCGTTCAAGAGTGCTATGAACTTCATCAAAAATGGTTCTATCCTCCCGATTGGGACGGTGAGCTGCTTGATGACAATATCCCGTTTCCCGAGGATTTGCGTGAGTTTGAGTAATTCAAGTCAATAATAATGTTGAACAGGCTGTTGCGTTTGCGGCAGCCTGTTTGATATTTTTTATTATTATGCAACCCTTTTTCCTTTTTTTGCGTTATAATATATGAAAGCGCTTTTACACTGAAAGTCGGTACGGCAAATGACAAAGGAGGTGAGACAGTTGGACGAGGAAAAATTGGTAAAGGCTTTGCGCAAGGGAGAAATAGCCGCGCTTGAGGAATTGATAGTAACCCACAATCTTTTTGTGTACTCGATAATCGCGGGAATATTGAAGGGCAGAAGTCAGGAGTGCGAGGAGCTGACCCAAGACGTTTTTTTAGCGGTATGGGATAATCGAAAAAAGTTAGAGGCAGGAAAGCTTAAGTCCTATCTTTCCGTGATCGCCCGCAACAGGGCGTTCAGCCTGTTAAGAAAATACCGTGAGGAATTGCCTTTTGAGGAGGATATTCTGATTTACGATAACGAGGATATTCAGCTTAAAATTGAGCAAAAGGAGCTTTCAAGGCTGTTGAATGAGGCTTTGGAGCAGCTTCCCGAAGAACAAAGGGATTTGTTTGTGCGGCATTATTATTACGGTCAGACGGTTTCGGAGGCGTCGGAGATAATGGGGGTAAACGAATCCACCGCTAAATCATGGCTTAAACGTGGCAGGGAAAAGCTAAAGGCGATACTTATTGACAAGGGCATCGAATACGAAAAAAAAACAGTTACGAGTGAATTTGCCAAGCCGTCATCATTGACGGAAAAAATATACGGAAAGGGATGAAATAAATATGGGAACACAGTATAGGGTTTCGGAGCTTATGGATAATTATACTGACAATAAATTTTTGGTATCGGAACGGCAGGGAGCGGATACCGAGGCGGTTTTAAACGGGGTTATGGCGAAGGTGAAGCCTAAAAAACACCTGCGTTTGGGGTTCAAGGTTCTTGCTGCCGCGGTGGTGGCTGCCACGGTTTCGATAACGGCGGCGGTAACGGCGACAGCGTCAAAGCCCGTGAGAACGTACACACTCGCGGACGGCAGCAAATTTATCTATGGCGGTGAAGTACCTTATGTGGTCAACGGTGACGGTTCTTCTGAAGATAACATATATGTAATAGAGAATGGCAGAGTATATTTTACCTTTGATGATCAGCACTTGGATATAACCGATTTAATTGATTACGACACTCCTTACTGTTATAGGTCGGACTTAACGGACAGCTTGGGAGAGGTGCATGAACGATGGGTAGCGGTTGGAGGTACGCCAAAGTATATCGGGTGGGCTGAAGCGATCGTTGATTTTGACGGTAACGGCTTCACATATATGAGTGGTCGTGGAGATGTTTGGTATGAACAGTATTATATTGACGGAGAGGTATTTACTGACTTGGGTAAAGATTATAGCTACAATTATACCGACCTGTACCCGTATCGTAGTCCTAACTTTGGTTGGTTCGAGAAGTTTAATGAAAAATTCTATAATTACAGTCAGGAACACTATGATGCCGAATTAGAGTGGCATTATCCTCGTGATTGGGAGGGAGAATTAGTTGACGACAATATTCCGCTGCCAGAAAATTTGTATGAGTTTGAGTAATTCAAATAACGGGCGTTCGATAATGACTATTAGGTAATAATTTTAAAAAACTGCCGCAAGTAACCTTTTGTTATTTGCGGCAGTTTTTTTATTTTATTTTTTCTTAAGCTCCGTAGGCTCAAATCTGATCCTGATATTGGGCATTTTGTTAATTGTCGAATAGTAGTTGATGTCCCAATCCTTGCCCTGCGCGGGGTCGTTCTCGCCGCTTGCGGGAGGTGCAAATATTTTCAAGGTAAGATCGCACTCGCCCTTTAAAGGCTTTTCGTAGAACGCGCTCATAAAGTCAATGGTTTTAGCCTTGGGGGATTTGTAGAACCACTTTCCGTTGATCTCCATCATCAGGTTCAATTCCTCTTCAAAGGTTATCTCACAGAAGGTGGGATTGCAGTCGAAATGCAGGGGTATGCTGATTCCCTCCGAGTCCTCCGAGCCGCCCCAGCGAAGCTTAACGGGGAACTGAGCTTCCTCTTTTTCGGTGATAGCGGGCTTGAAGTAATCGTCGTGGATAATTTCCTTATATGCCGCCATTTCGGGCTGGGGTATACCTACATCGGGATTGTTGGGGTCTTCTATTTCAAGTCCCAAACGTCCCCTGTCGCGGAACTGGTAGAGGGTGAAACCCGAGAGCCATTCCGCTTTTTCGTTCTTTACCATATCGCAGAATTCGGTTATGATTTCCGCTTGCTCGTAAGGCCCTACTACGTCACCGTCGGCGTTAAGCTCGCTCATTACCATGGGCTTTGCTGCTCCGCCGTTCAGGTGTTTGAATCTTTCAAAGGATTGCTTGGCGGAATTGAAAACATCATCGGGGTATGCGCGCGAGTGGCTGTTTCCGCCTCTTTCCGCTACATCAAAGGGCCAGCCCCAGTGGAGTGAAATGTATTTGTCTATCGACCATGTGTCGGTAGTCAGGATAGCTTCCTTAAATTCCTTTTCCATTTCGATCTCGCCGCTGCGTGGATCGTAACCGCCCGCGCAGAGTATCGTGGAAACGTTGGGCGCGTGTTCCTTTAAAATTTTGTGGAAATGTACATAGAAATCTGCTACCCCTTGATAGGTGGTGCGCTTTGTGAAGCTGAACCAGTTGCCTGTGGCTTCGTGGTTTATTCTTAACATCACTCTGCCGAAGCTGCGCAGATCCTTTGCGATAGCGATCAGGTGTTCGTCCGAAACATTGGGGTCGATAGTCAAGGTAAGGCAAACATCCTGTCCGTGACGGCGAACGTCTCTCATGCAGGTGAAGGGTTCGCCCTCGGTATTGCCGTTTAAGCCGCCCTTATAGGGGAAATAATCGTCGTAGGGGTAATCCCACTGGAAAGACACATCCGCGTCCTTCATCACCTCGGAAATCCTGCCCGGCCACTCCTTGTCCAAGGGATAGTAGCAGTACATAAGATTTATAGCTCTGTGAGGTCTGCCCAAGGTGTGCAGGATATAGTCCTGATTGACATATTCGCCTCTTTCGCTTCCGTCGCCCAAGTCAACCGCGCATTTTGCGGGTCCCATATGAATTTTTTTGATTTGCTCCGCCATTTTTGTCCTCCGTTTTCCAGTCATAAATTAAATTATTAACATTATAACATAATAAGAAAACGTTTTCAAGGGGGGTTTACAAATTTTTCCGTTTGAGGTATAATAATAATGTATTTATTAAAAAAGAGGTCGCTATTATGCTGAAAATTTATATCGCACCCAGCAAATTGTGTTTACGGGGGTATTCAATTGAAGAAGACAATTACTTTGGAGAAAAACACCCGTTTGAAAAAGCTGTGGAAACCGCTCTTGCCGAAGAGTGCGAAAAAATGTACGGCAAAAAGCGGGTAAAGCTTACGGGGTACAGTTATCAGCAATATAATGAAGACGGCTGGAGCTATTATCCCGTTCAACTTTCGGTCAACTCAAAGCTTCAGGGTATAATCTGGATAAAGTGGCAATATGGAAACAAAGACGAATACTTTAATTTGATCCGCACTTCAAAGGGAACCTCGCTTACAGTACCCCCAATATTCCGCTTTTGCACCGATGAGGAGAGGCAGCGGCTTTCAAACGAGCATAAGCAGCCTAATTTAGAGTACGATATACTTGCCGGAAAGAAAATAGTTTGTTTCACTGTAACTCAACTCCGGGGTATTGATACTTTTTTCTTTATATATGAATTAAGACGTCAGATCACTCCCATGCTGACAGACCTCACAGGAATTAAGGACTTATACAAAAAAATTGTACAGGTGGAAATTATTGATAGATTTGCTATAAATAAGGACGGTTACACATATTCCGATGCCGAAATCACTATAGAGCCGATAAATTCATGGGAAATATATCCGAAATATCGGTTTGTCATCAGATGGAAATCTGACACTAATAGAGAATATATCGACGTGAAAGATGTTGTCGGAACAAATGATATTACCTTTGAATTTTCCCCTATAATTCCCGAAGGATATAATTGCGGGCGTAGAATTGTAATAGATGAAAAAAACATTATCAGCAAAGAAGCTTTTCTCGAATTTCTTGAAAAATACGATAGGAAAAATAAAAAGCCTGTTCATACAGGAACGAAGTTTCCTGTTTATATGAACAGTGTTTCCTACCCTCATGTAATGCTAAAAATCCGATTTGTGGACAATTTTTCGGATTCCTCGCTTGAAAAAATGTTTGATGCTGTTAATGATTTTATTCAAGCCAACAACGCGATTTTGGACGATAAAATTCATGACTTTAATATTGAAAGAAAAAGTGAGATCAGCATATGTCTTTATATTGACTTCGGTAAGGCTGATCCAATTGTTTTGCAGCATTTTTATGAATATCTTGACAAGCTGTATGATATAGAGCGTATTGATATGGGATAGAAATAAATTTTGTTATCAAAAGCAAATGAGTTATAATGAAATTTTACGGAGGTTTGGTACAATACAATGAACGACAAACAAATAAGATACCCCGAAATGATAATTTTTGATTACGGTCACACACTGTTGTATGAACCCGATTGGGATTCACGGCGGGGTGATGAGGAGCTGTTTAAGCATATCTCGAAAAATCCCGATAATGTTACCGTAGAAGACTATATGAGAGTAATTAATGAGGTTTACGGTAAGGTGGGGGAGGTAAGGGAAAAAGAGAACTGCGATTTTTCGGCGGCGGTTGCGGATAGGACGGTATCGGAGCTGTTGAATATAGAATTTTCCTTAACTCCTCTTGAAAGGGAAATAGTTTTCTGGACTGCGGCGGTTAAGGGCGCGTTAATGCCCGATTCCGACAAAATGCTTGATTATCTTAATGAAAAGGGAATAAGAACGGGCGTTATAAGCAACTTAGCATGGTCGGGAGAAGCCTTGCGGAACAGGTTTGACCGATTGCTGCCAAACAATAAATTTGAATTTGTTATCACTTCAAGCGATTATATGTTCAGAAAGCCGAGCAAGGTACTTTTTGATATTGCACTGAATAAAGCAGGACTGCCGCCCGAAAAGGTCTGGTACTGCGGAGATAATCCGATAGCCGATGTTGAGGGTGCGGCAAACGCGGGGATCTTTCCCGTATGGTATGACAGCAATATTGATTTTGACCGTGACATAAAGGGGAGATTTGACACTCCGCGGTGTGAGCATTTGCACATAAAAAACTGGAATGAAATAATAAAAATTTTGGATAAGCTTTAAGCGGAAAGGAAAACGATGTTTAACAACAAGATAATTGACGATATAACAGACTTTATTTTTATTAGCGACGAACCCGTCAGATCGGATATTATTTTTCTCCCCGGCGGTTCGCACCCCGCCACGCCCGAATACGCGGCGAGGCTTTATCATGACGGTTACGCGCCCTTGCTGATGCCCTCGGGCGGAGTAAGCGTAAAGTTCGACAAGTGGCAGGGAGTAAAGGCAAAGGCGGATATTTATAACGGCGATTATCATACCGACTGCGAATTTTTAACCGACGTGTTAATAAAAAACGGTGTTCCCATGTCGGCGATAATAGGAGAAAGCGAATCGGGACACACCCGCGACAACGCCTTTTTATCAAGAAAGGCCGCGGACGAAAAGGGTCTTGACATAAAAAGCGGGATAATTGTCTGCAAGTCATTTCACGCAAGGCGCTGCCTTATGCTGTATCAGCTTGCTTTTCCCGAAGCAAGACTTGTTGTCTGTCCCGTCGACGTTTTTGATATAACAAGGGATAACTGGTTCACCTTTGAGCTTGGCACAGACAGGGTATTGGGGGAGCTTGCTCGCTGCGGAGGTCAATTTGCGGGAGATATAAAGGAGTATTTAATACTATTCTCAAATTAATATTATCTTAAAATTATATGGATAATTTGAGAATAGTGCTTTGGGTGTAATTTCAATTTAAAATCCTTTTAAATTGAAATTAGTATAAATGTAAAGAAAAAATAAGCATAAAAAATATTAAAAAACCGTTAATTAAGAAAAAAACAAAAAACTATGTT
>JAAVIG010000185.1 GCA_014796735.1 Oscillospiraceae bacterium | reverse complement strand
AGGGGCAGCCGATAAGGTCGTAACGTTTGGTCATGATATTGTCCTTTCTGTTTATTTTACTTTAAAGCGGCGTTCAGCGTATCTATGTTTTCGATATTGACCGCCCTTACTTCCTTCAGGGTCTTGCCTACAAGTCCCGTAAGCACCTTGCCGGGGCCAAGCTCGACAAAGTTATCGAAGCCGTCGTTTTTCATGGCGTTAAGCTCGTCGGTGAATTTAACGGGGGAGCAGATATGCCTTGCCATAAGTGAGGGCATATCCGAAAAGTCGGTAAGCTCCGCGCCCGTTACGTTGGAGTAGAATTTGACTGCGGGTGTTTTAAATTCAATGTCCTTTACAGCTTCCTTAAATTCCTCGGCAGCGGGCTTCATCAGCTCGGAGTGGAACGCGGCGGATACCGCCAATGGCAGCGCGCGTTTTGCTCCAACCTCCTTTGCTGCTTCCGACGCTTTGGCTATACCCTCCTTTGTGCCCGCAATGACCGTCTGCACGGGTGAGTTGAAGTTTACGGCGGTGACGTAATCGCCCTCGGACTTTATCTTTTCGCATACCTCGACTACCTTTTCCGCGGGAAGACCTATTATCGCCGCCATTGCTCCGGGGTTGGCCTTTGCCGCCTTGTCCATTGCGTTTGCCCTGTGCTTTATGGCCGTGTAACCGTCCTTGAGGGATAATATGCCGGCGGCGACCATAGCGGCATATTCACCCAAGGAGTGACCTGCCGCGCCCTCGAACTCTATCCCGTTTTCCTTTGCCGCTGCCAATGCCAGAAGCGAAACGGTGAAAATTGCGGGCTGGCTTACTCTTGTCTGAGCCAATTCCTCGGCGATGCCGTTTTGAATAATATTCCAAAGGTCGAAATCAAAGGTTTTGTTTGCGGTTTCGAGAATTTCTTCGGCTTTTTCGGGATAAGCCTCGAAAAGCTCCTTTCCCATAGCGGGGTACTGCGAGCCTTGTCCCGAGAATAAAAATGCGGTCTTCATGTTTTTTTGTTCCTTTCGTTTTATGTGTTTTTATAATTTTTTAAAATTTGTTAAAATTGTACAAAAATCGCTTAAACCTCTTTTAAAGCGGAAAATAACCGATTTTTTAAAAATTTTTTACCTTTTTTTAAGACCTGTTTCAAAAATAATGTTGACAAAGGGCTGTTGTTTGAGGTAAAATATAGTGAATGGTATTTTTTTGAAGTACTCGATTTTAAACGACAAAAATATTATATACTATTTTTATAATAAAATCAAGCACAAAATGCAGGAATAAAAATATGTCTTTTCAGGAAAAGGGTAAGTTTGAAAGAATTTAAAAAAATGGGTTCTTTCAAACCCGTCGTGCTTGTGCCTTTGGCACAAACACTTCCTCAAGAGGAAAGGAATGATTGTAAAAATGAAAGGTATAAAAATTTTGGGAACGGGCAGCTATATCCCGCCTACTACGGTTACAAACGACGACTTTGTAAAGTTTATCGACACCTCCGACGAGTGGATCTACACCAGAACGGGCATTAAACAGCGTTTTTATTCCACCGAAAAGATGAATTTCCAGATGGCGGCGGACGCGGCGCAAAAGGCGTTGGATAACGCCGAAGTCAATGCGGAGGAGATAGACCTTATCATTCTTTCCACCTGCTCCACCGACTTTTTTTACCCAAACACTGCCTGCCTTGTGCAGAATCTTATAGGAGCCTCAAACGCCGTTTGCGTTGACGTAAACACCGCCTGCACGGGCTTTATAACCGCTCTCGACATGGCAAGACGCTATTTGTGTACGGGGGACGTTAAAAAGGTTCTGGTGGTTGCCAGCGAATTTCTTACAAGACAGCTTGACTATACCGACCGCACAAGCTGCTTCCTTTTCGGAGACGGAGCGGGAGCGGTGGTTGTCGAATCGGCTGATAAGCCCTTTTACAGCGTAATGGGCGCAAAGGGAGATATGCTCGATTCCTTGTACTGCCGCGTACGGTATTCGGCAAAGTTCCCTATGGATGGCTTTGATGAGTATGACAAGGATATAAGGGAAAAGCTCGATACCGACGCAAAAAACCGGTTTTTGCAAATGGACGGAAAGGCGGTTTACCGCTTCGCGGTGGACGCAATGGCGGGAAGCTTTGCTAAGGTCTGTGAAAAAGCGGGCGTGAAAAGCTCGGATGTGGATATTCTGATACCTCATCAGGCTAATCTCAGGATAATAAACGCCGCCATGAAATCAATGGACATACCCGACGAAAAAATATACATCAACCTTGACAAGCACGGAAACACGTCAAGCGCGTGCATTCCCACAATAATTGACGAGCTGAACAGAACGGGCAAGCTCAAAGAGGGCAATAAAATGGCATTAGTGGGCTTCGGCGCGGGGCTTACCTACGGTTCAATATATATGGAGCTTTAATATAAAAGAAAGGACGTTGAAAATGACTACCTTAAAAACAAGAATAACCGACCTTTTAGGCTGCAAATATCCCATTATTCAGGGCGGTATGGCGTGGATAGCGGAAAATACCCTCGCAAGTGCGGTTTCAAATGCGGGCGGCGTTGGTCTTATCGCGGGCGGCTCCGCACCTATCGACTATCTCCGCGAGCAGATAAGAAAAACCAAGGCTGCTGTGGGTGATAAGCCTTTTGGCGTAAATATCATGCTTATGAGCCCCAACGCGGACGATCTGGCTAAGCTTGTTATCGAGGAGGGCGTTCCCGTTGTCACAACGGGGGCGGGTAATCCCGGAAAATATATGGAGGATTGGAAAAACGCGGGAATTAAGGTTATCCCCGTTGTACCTTCGGTGGCTCTCGCCAAGAGAATGGAAAGAGCGGGAGCGGACGCGGTGGTTGCCGAGGGCACCGAAAGCGGCGGACATATAGGCGAAAACACGACCATGTGCCTTGTGCCGCAGGTAGTTGACGCGTTGGAGATACCCGTTATCGCGGCGGGCGGCATTGCCGACGGCAGAGGTATCGCCGCATGCTTTATGTTAGGCGCGGAGGGCGTTCAGCTGGGTACAAGATTTTTGGCGGCGGAGGAATGTCAGGTTCACCCCACGTACAAGCAGCTTGTGGTTGAAGCAAAGGACACCGACAGCATTGTGACGGGAAGATATACGGGTCACCCCTGCCGCAACGTCAAGACCAAGTTCTCAAAGAAGCTGGCAAACGGCGAGAGAGACGGCTCTCTTACTCCCGAAGCCTTTGAGGAGATAACCTTGGGTTCATTAAGAAAAGCGGTACAGGACGGAAACCTTGAGGAAGGCTCATTCCTGTGCGGCGCTATCGCGGGTATGGTAAAGAAGATAGAACCCGCAAAGGATATGATAGAGGAAATGTTTAAGGAAGCGGAAGCATTATTGAATAAGTAATAGGAGCGGGTAACGAAAAGAACGCTTTCGGTTGCCCTTAAGTCAAAAAGGAAAGGCGGATTATAAAATGGCAGTTGCAGTTATTACAGGCTCGGCAAGAGGTATCGGGGCGGCTATCGCGTTAAGACTGGCGTCAGACGGCTTCGATATAGCTTTGAACGACATCAGCGAAAAGTCCTTTGAAAACAACGATATTATGGATAAGATAAAGGCTTTGGGCGTAAGGTGCGAAAAGTACATAGCCGACGTTTCCAACGGCGGACAGGTTGAGGCAATGGTAAAGGAAATCAAGGACAATTTCGGTTCAATTGACGTTCTTGTCAATAACGCGGGTATCACAAGGGACGGCTTGCTTGCCAGAATGAGCGAGGAAAACTACGATCTTGTTATCGCGGTGAATCAGAAAAGCGTGTTCAATATGATGCGCCATGTTGTGCCTGTTATGATGAAGCAGAGAAGCGGAAGGATCATAAATATGTCCTCCGTCGCGGGACTTCACGGAAACCCGGGACAGTTCAATTACAGCGCGTCAAAGGCTGCCATTATCGGTATGACCAAGTCGGCGGCAAAGGAGTTGGGCAGCAGAGGCATCAACGTAAACGCCATTGCGCCGGGCTTTATCAGCACTCCCATGACTGACGCTCTGACCGACGAGCAGAAAAAGGCTATTTTTGAGATGATAGCCATGAAGCGTTACGGAAGCGTTGAGGAGATCGCGGGCGTGGCTTCCTTCCTTGCGGGCAAGGATTCCTCTTATGTGACGGGACAGGTTATAGAGATAAGCGGCGGACTGTCCATGTGAGCTTTAACGCTGCGTATAATACACTTTAATAACGAAAAGGAAAAGTAACAAATGAAAAGAGCAGTTATAACGGGTTTGGGTGTGGTAAGCCCTATCGGAAACTCGATAGATGAATTTTGGAGCAATATAGTCGCGGGAAAGCACGGCTTTTCTCTCGGAAACTGGTTTCCCGGACAAAGCGAGGAGGAGAACGTTTTTGCGGACGTAAAGGACTTTGATCCCTCGGAATACATTGACAAAAAGGAAAGACGACGCATAGACTTATTGACGCAGTACGCGGTATATGCCGCCAAAAAGGCGTTGGAGGACAGCGGCAGCGATTTTAAGGACTTAGACCCTTACCGCTGCGGAGTTATTGTCGGAAGCGGGATAGGCGGACTGCACACCACAGAGGAGCAGATACTGACATACCACAATAAAAGCAACCAAAGGGTAAGCGTTTTCACTATCCCCATGATGATAGGAAATATGGCGGCGGGTACAATTGCCATAAAAACAGGCTTCAAGGGCATTAACTACTGTCCTGTTTCCGCTTGCTCCAGCGGCGCGCACGCCGTCGGAGAGGCTTTCAGAGCTATTAAATCAGGCAGCGCGGACGTAATGCTTGCGGGCGGTGCGGAGGCTTGCAGAGTGGGCTTTGCTTTCGCGGGCTTCAACAATATGCATGCCATAACCAAAAGCACGGACGTAAACAGGGCTTCTATCCCCTTTGACAAGGAAAGAAGCGGTTTTGTGCTTGGAGACGGCGCGGGAGTGCTTGTCATAGAGGAGTACGAGCATGCAAAAGCAAGAGGCGCTAAGATATACGCGGAGCTTGCGGGCTACGGCGCTACCTGCGACGCTTATCACGAGACCTCTCCCGATCCGAGCGGAGAGGGCGGCGCAAAGGCTATGGAGCTTGCGGTAAAGGAAGCGAACGTACCCTTTGAGCAGATAAATTATATAAACGCTCACGGCACCTCAACAGCGTTGAACGACCGCACCGAAACGGCGGCGGTAAAGCTTGCCTTCGGCGAACACGCCAAAAAGCTCGTTATGAACAGCACAAAGTCGCTCACGGGACATCTTCTCGGCGCGGCAGGAGGCGTTGAATCCATCGCGGTGTGCTTACAGATCAAAAACGGCTTGGTTCACGCTACCGCGGGCTTGCAGGTTGACGACCCCGAATGTGATCTCGATAACTGCAAGGGTGAAAACCGCAAAATGGAGATAACAGGTGCGGTAAGCAATTCTTTGGGCTTCGGCGGACATAACGTAAGTCTTTGCTTTTTGCCCGTTGAGGACTGATCTTATACTTATGGTAAATTTCTGATTTGTTTATACAGATTTTTTGTTTGTAATTGAAAGGAAAACAATATGGATAAAAACGAGCTTCTTGAGACCGTAAACGCCCTTACCGAGCAAGTAAACATAGCGCAGCTTGACGAGCTGGAGGTAGAGACCGACGAATTTCGCATAAGACTTTCAAAAAGACCTCCCATGCCATCGATGCCGCCTTTAAATATGAATGTTCCCACGGTAAGCACCGAGGTAAGAACGCAGATAAGTGAGACAGCAGCGGAAACGCCCAAGGCTGCGGGTAGAATTATAAAATCGCCTATTATAGGTACATTTTACGCTGCCGCCGCTCCCGGAAAGCCCGCTTTTGTAAGCGTAGGCTCAAAGGTTGCAAAGGGCGGAGTTGTCTGCATAGTTGAGAGCATGAAGCTTATGAACGAGATAACCAGCGAATTTGACGGAATCGTTGCGGAAATATTCGTGAACGACGGGGAAGCGGTGGAGTACGATCAGCCTTTGTTCAGACTGGACTAAGACCGCGCAGTACATTTATTTCGTGAAATTGAGATTTTCGGTAATTTAAATTTATTGGAAGGTGGCTGTCGTTATGTTGTGCAAAAGGGTGTCCAGAATGATCGCCGCGGTCATGTTGATTTTTGCGGCGGGATTTTTCACCTTTGCTGTAACTCACCCCACGGCAAGCTTTCCGTGGAGCAACACGGTCACTTATTCCATTTATGCCGTTTATATTTTGATAACGGTGCTGTTGTTTATTGCTCCGTTTAAAAAAAGATATATCCGACATCATGCGGGCACGGCAGACGATACACAAAAATGATAAAAAATCGGAAAGGAAAAAGATCATGCCTTTAATGACACAGGAAGAGATCAAAAAAATAATCCCCCACAGAGACCCTTTTTTTTTTTTTTT
>JAAVIG010000184.1 GCA_014796735.1 Oscillospiraceae bacterium | reverse complement strand
CGCAGGGCGTTTATTGTGACATTTTGCGGTTTTTTATTGCGGATCATCGTTATTCGCACGCGCAGAAAGGATTTATACCATGGCAAAGGACATCAATTTACAGGACGTTTTTTTGAATCAGGCAAGAAAAGAGAAAATACCCGTAACAATCTTCATTACCAACGGATTCCAGTTTAAAGGTATTGTAAGAGGCTTTGACAACTATACCGTTATTCTGGATACCGACGGAAAGCAAAACCTTATATATAAGCACGCTATCAGTACCATAACTCCTTTCAAGAGCATTTCACTTCTTGACGCTTTTGATAAGGAAGACACCGCCGAGTAAATATGGCGGATAAAAGGCAGGTCGCCGTTACAACCCGCATAGTCTGGTTTTTGGTCGTTGCCTTTCTGTTGGTAACAATTATCAGTCAGCTGGTCATTCATTACAGCAACCCCATAAGAACCGAGCCCGCTATGCACTATAATTCCGAGGAATACATCCAGACAACGGGGGTTTATATCCGCGACGAAAAGTATGTGAACTATAACGGCAGCGGGATCATCAGCTATGTATATTCGGACGGAGAAAAGCTTGCAAAAAACGCGGTCGTGGCGGAGATATACTCTTCGCAGAACGATCTTGCGCTGCAGCTCAGGATCAATGAATTAAACAAGCAGATAGAGGTTCTCAAAGACGCGGAAAAGCTGATAGGCAGCGATAACTCGCAGCTTGAAGCTTTTTCAAATCAGATATACGAATGTCACACAAGGCTTATCCAGAACGTTATCGACGGAGATTACGAGGCGGCGGCGGCTTTGAAGAACGATTATCTCAATCTTCAGAGCAAGCGTCAGATAATAAACGGGACCACAAGCGATTATGGCGTCAAGATCTCTCAGCTTGAGAGCACTATCGCCTCTCTTAAAGCACAAATCTCGTCTTA
Organism: Oscillospiraceae bacterium; assembly: GCA_014796735.1. Taxonomy (GTDB): domain Bacteria; phylum Bacillota; class Clostridia; order Oscillospirales; family Ruminococcaceae; genus Ruminiclostridium_E. The sequence goes on along the minus strand of JAAVIG010000184.1, from coordinate 7,441 downwards.
CCCTCACGATCTGCCACTCAGCGAAACAGGATATTTCGCAACCACCGCGGACGGTTACGAGACCAAGCTCAATTACGATATTATCCCCTCTTTAACGGAGCAGCAGATCGAGGATATTATAAAAAATCCTCAGCTTTCCGTTTCCTCCTCCGTTATCGGCAAGGTAATATCGGACTACAAGTGGAAAATGGTCTGTCTTGTTCCAAAGGGGGATTCGCTTAATATTTACAAGAACGCGCGGCTTAACGTGCGGATAGGCGGCGATATGACCCCGATAACCGCGACGGTGGAAAGCATTGACGATTTTGAATCGGGAAACCGTATGTTAGTGCTGGGCTTTGACGTGTTTAACGAAAAGTACATATTGGGACGTACCGCTCAGATAAAAATACTCTTTGACGAAACCGAAGGAATAAGGCTCGCCTCCTCCGCCATTCATTTTGACGAGGAAGGAAACAAGGGAGTATACGTAAAAGTCGGCGTAAACATATATTTTAAGCAGATCGATGTAATACGAACCGAGGGGGATTACACTCTCGTCAGGGACACCACCGAAAAGGACGGCTTTTTGTCCTTATATGACTCGGTTATTGTTGAAGGGACTGATTTGTATGACGGAAAGATCGTTCTCCAGTAGCGGCGGCGCGACCACAGGGGCGGAAAAAACCGTCCTCGGTGAAGAATTTATCCGTATCGGAGACAGCTATAAGTTAATTACGGAAAATATAGAAAAGGCGAAGCTTAAGGCGGGGCGCACTGACAGCGTAAGGCTTATGGCGGTAACAAAGACAGTGCCTTATGAAAAGGTAAACTATGCGGCTTCCCTCGGGATAGACCTGTTAGGCGAAAATCGCGTTCAGGAATTTCTCGGAAAATATGAATTTTATGACAAAAAAGCCGAAATTCATTTTATTGGGGGCTTGCAAAATAATAAAGTTAAGTATATAATTGATAAGGTCAGTCTGATCCATTCGGTTGACAGCGTAAAGTTAGCGGAGGAAATAGACAAAAGGGCCGTAAGGCTCAACAAGGTTATGGATATTCTTATTGAGGTAAATATAGGAAACGAGGACAGCAAGGGCGGAGTTTCGGTTGAAGGCTTGGACGAGCTTGTTTCGCGATGTGTCGAGCTTTCGGGGGTAAAGCTGAAAGGCTTTATGGCAATACCGCCTCCCGCTTTGAACGGCAGCAGCGAACGCTATTTTGAAGCTATGGAGCGTTTGTATAACGACTTCCGTTCCAAATACGGAAACGGCATCGATACCTTGTCTATGGGAATGTCTCAGGATTATGAACAAGCCGTGCTTCACGGATCGAATATAGTAAGAGTAGGCAGCGCCTTGTTCGGAAACAGAAAATAAAAGCGTGAACCGCTTTCAGAAAGGATTGAAAAAAATGGGATTAGTAAATTCCTTGAAAAAATTTGTGGGCTATGAGGAAGAGGACGACGACTTTGATTACAATGAAAACGATGATATTGACGAAGGCGGAAGTGTGGAAGACGATTTCAGTTTTAAACGCTCTTCAAATATCACAAGTGCGCCAAAGTCGGGTAAGGTGCTGAATATCCCTGCAACCACAAGACTTCAGGTAATCGTGTTCAAAGCGGAAAGATTCAATGATGTTGTGGAGATCGCGGATCATTTCAAAAACAAAAAAGCGATAGTACTTAATCTTGACAATACGAACAAGGACGTGGCAAACCGTCTTATCGACTTTCTGGCAGGCGTTGCGTATGCGGCGGACGGCGAGCTGAAGCGTATTGCGAATACATCATATATACTTGTGCCCTATAACGTGGATATTTCGGGAGATCTTCTTGAAGAGCTGGGAAGCGACATTATGCAATGAGGACTTTTCAGCCCGTTAATGCCGAGGAAACGGAATTTTGCCGTCATATAAAAGATCTGGCGGTGCTTGGGGAGAAAATCCGCACACCTCGTTTCAGCGGTTTTCTTACCGAAAGAGAGCAGCGGCTTGCGGAAGCAGCAGCGTATTCCGCGGGAGTAACATGCAGCTTTTGGGGAGGACATGAGGCGGCGGTGCGAAAAATGTTTTCCGCTCCGGCTGAGGAAAATGACAATTTTCCATTGGAGGCCGTCACTTTCTTCTTTCGCGAAAAGGACAAGCTTACTCACCGCGATTTTTTGGGCGCTTTAATGTCTCTCGGACTGAAAAGAGATCAGATAGGCGATATTGCCGTAACAAGCGGCGGCGCGGTGGTTTTTGCCTCGAAAAACGCGATGCCTTTGATTTCGTCCGAGATCGAAAAGGTTGGCAGGGTCGGGGTAAGATCGGAAGCGGGAATAAATATACAATTGCCGCAGCAGGAGTTTGAGGAAATTTCCGCGGTCATTGCTTCATCACGAATAGATGTTTTGGTGGCGGCGGCGTGCAAAATAAGCCGTGAAAAGGCTTCGGCACTTATCAGATCGGGCGGCGTGATCTTGAGCGGAATAGAGCTTAGCTCCGCTTCTAAAAGCGTAGAGGAAGGCGAAAGCTTTTCCGTAAAGGGTTACGGCAAGTTTATTTTTTCACGGTTGGGCTGTGAAACAAAAAAAGGCAAAAATCACGCTTTAATAAAAAAATATAAATAAACGGAGGAGTCCAATGGAAGCAAAGGATATAATGGACAAAAAATTCGACAAAAGCTTTAACGGTTATAAAATGGAGGAGGTTGACGATTTTTTGCAGGAAGTGTCCGCAGAATTCGCCAAACTGAAAAAGCTTAACGAAGAGCAGGAAAAGAAAATGGAAGTGCTTGCGGATAAGATACGCGAGTACAGAAACGACGAGGACGCCATAAAGGAAGCTCTTCTGGGCGCGCAGAAGCAGAGCAGCACCGTTCTTTCCGCCGCTAAGGAAAAATCGGAGAAGATGGTGACCGAGGCTAAGGAAATGTCCGAAAGAATGGTAAAGGACGCCGAGGAGAGAGTCAGGGAAAAGGACGCTTACGCGAAAAAGCTTGTTGAAGACGCAAATGCCGAAAAAACAAAGATCGTTGCGGAGTGCGAACGCAAGTCCGCCGAGATAAAGGCTAATATGGAAGCCGAGATAAGAAAGCAGGAGTCTGTCCTCGCCAAGACACGCGATGAAAGCAAGGCGTTTATGGAAAGACTGCTTAAGAGCTATCAGGAGCATATCGAGTATGTCAATTCGATCCCCGAAAGGTGCAACAACGAATTTGTACTTAACGCCAAGGATACCGTAAAGTTTACCGAAGAAGCCAAGTCCGATACCGCCGCCGCTCCCGCAAAGCCGGCTGAGCCTGTAAAGGAGACTGCTTCCGAGACAAAGTCTGAGGAGAAAAAGAAAGAAAAAGAATTAAAGCTTGAAAAAATAAATAAGGAAAACGAAGCGGTTTTTTTGGAGAAGACCACCGAGATCGCTTCAAAGCCCGTGTTTGAGGAAGAAGCCGTTGCCGAAGAGGTTGAGGAGTACGAGGAAAGCAGCCCTTTGTTTGATAAATCAAAGCGCAAATCAAAGTACGAAAAGCTTCAGTTCGGAAATAACAACAAAAGCAAAGAATAAACATTAAATAAAATATATAAACAATGTGAACGGAAAAAGGGAAAGATGATGACGTATATTGCTTTAGCTGTGGCAGCGGTGCTTGTGGTGATAGATCAGCTTACAAAATGGCTGGCGGTTACTTTTATTATGCCCGAGGGCAGTGTTAATCTCATAAGCATTGACGATAAGGAATGGCTCAATCTTACCTACCAGCAGAATACCGGAGCGGCTTTCAGTATTCTGAAGGATAAACAATTATTTTTAATTATATTAACCTCCATAGTTATATTGGGGGTTATTATATTGATGTTGACAAAACGCATTAAAAAAACCTCTTTTATATGGTGCTTTTCGCTTATCATCTCGGGCGGCATTGGAAACCTTATCGACAGAGTCGCCAACGGGTATGTGGTGGATTTCATTGACGTAAGGATCATTAAATTTGCCGTCTTTAACTTCGCGGATATTTGTGCGGTCACGGGAACGCTGCTGCTTGTTTTCTTCTACATTCTGGAGGAGGTCAGGGTATCAAAGGAAAAGAAAAGAAAGGCGCTTGCGGAGGGTGCTTCCGAGAGTAACGCGGATTCGGAGAACGGTGACGGAAAAGCATCGGAGGTCAATTTTTCAAATAACTTGTCGGAAAACAATAAAGCGGAATTAAACGCTGCTTCGGAAAATGAAAATGTAAAAAATTCGGACGCGCCGATCAAAGCGGAAATAAGAAAAAAAGAGGAAAAGCAAAGGGATAATGGGCAGGCTTAATTTAACGGTGAATGAAGACGGCGCAAGAGCGGATAAGTATATTTCGGAACATTCGGAGCTTTCCCGCTCGTTAGCGGCAAGTCTGCTTGAAAAAGGAGACTGCACCGTAAACGGGAAGACCTGCGGCAAAAACAGCAGGCTTAAGATCGGAGATATTATAGAAGCGGAATTGCCCGAAGCGGAGGAGCTTGAAATAACCGCCGAAAACATTCCCTTGAACATAGTATATGAGGACAATGACCTGCTTGTGGTGAACAAGCCCAAGGGTATGGTGGTACACCCCGCGCCCGGTCACTATTCGGGGACTTTGGTCAACGCCCTGATGTATCACTGCAAAGACAGCCTTTCGGGGATAAACGGAGTTATCCGCCCCGGGATAGTACACAGAATAGACAAGGACACCAGCGGATTGCTGATAGTGGCAAAGAACGATACCGCCCACAACGGCCTTGCCGAGCAGATAAGGTGCCACAGCTTCACCAGAAGATATGAGGCAGTGGTTTCGGGCGGGGTAAAGGAAAACGGCGTTGTAGACGCGCCTTTGGCACGGCATAGGATCGACCGAAAGAAAATGGCCGTTTCACAGGAGGGCAGGGAAGCAAGAACACGCTTTGAGGTTGTGGGAAATTACGGTAAATACTCTCACCTAAGGCTTACGCTTGAAACGGGAAGAACTCATCAGATAAGAGTCCATATGGCGTATATAGGACACCCCGTCGCGGGAGATCAAGTGTACGGCGACGGAAGACCCAAGTGGCTGGAAGGACAGTGCCTGCATGCCCGCGAGATCGGATTTGTACATCCTGTTACGGGAGAAAGCTTGTTTTTTACCTCTGAGCTGCCCGAGTACTTTGAAAAAATGCTGAGGAATATAAGGAACGGCGCGGTAAATTGACTGTTGCAGCTTTTTTTAAAATATGCTGCGGATAATTTACGCGACGTTTATAAATATATAAAAAACAAAAGAGGATAAGATGAAGTTTGAAAACGTTATAATAATGACCGATATTGACGGTACGTTGGTTACGGACGAAAAGAAAATACTGCCCCGCGATATGGAAGCTATAAACCGTTTCAGAGAGGGCGGCGGAATTTTCACTCTTGCGACGGGACGGGGCTATTCAATGGCGAAGCCCATTGCCGAAAGGGTCGGATTGGACGTTCCCGCCGTTATTTTTAACGGTTCGGCGGTTTATGACTTTAAGGTGGATAAATTTTTGTGGCACAGCAAGCTTCCTGATTCCACAAAGGAGATAGCTAAGGAGCTTATAAAGGCTTTTCCCGATATTGCGATAGAGATCTTGTGCCGCGACAGGGTGTATGTTCCCTCCATAAACCGAATTGAAAGAGAACACCTTGCTTTGGAAAACGTACAGCCCTTTATGTGCAAGGTCGACGAGATAGACGAGGAAAGCTGGCTTAAAATGCTGATCGCTTATCCTCCCGAAACCATACAGAATATAATAGATTTTGTAAATGAAAGACCCGATTACATAAACGCCGCACACTGGGTCAGAAGTGAAAATCACTATTTTGAAATGCTGCCTCTGGGTGTGAACAAGGGCAGCGGATTTCAAAGACTGCTGGAGCTTATGGAAAAAGAGAACGCTTTTACCGTGGGAGTGGGAGACTATAACAACGATATTGAGCTGATAGAACAGGCAAGCTTGGGCGTTGCGGTAGGCTCGGCGCAGCAGGCGGCAAAGGACGCGGCGGATTTGGTGGTTTGCGATAATAACAGCGGGGCTATTTCGGAGGTTATAGAGTATATAGAGAATATGTAAAGTGTTTTTTTAAAAAAGGAGGATCGTATGGTCGAATCAAAGGGTTGGAATTGGGAAAGCGCCGATAATACAATATGGCTTGAACCCTGCGAGGAAAGCTATTTTTACTGCGAAAACTGGAAAAAGCAGGGAAAGCGCTCGGTGCTGGATTTAGGCTGCGGTCTCGGCAGACACGCTCTGCTGTTCGCAAAAAACGGCTTTAAGGTAACCGCCGCGGATATTTCCGAATACGCCGTAAAAAAGCTTCGTGAAGCCGAAAAGCGGGAAAATGTCATAATTACTTCAAATGTTTGTGATATGCTGAATTTGCCTTACCGTGAAAATTCCTTTGATTGTATTTTTTCCTACAACGCTATTTCACATACCGATACGGAGGGTTTTCACAGGATACTTAATAAAATAAAGGAAATTATGAAGCCCGACGGGGAGATATTTTTGACCCTTTGTTCAAAATCGGCGTGGTCTTTCAGGGAAGCAAACTATCCAAGGATCGATGAAAATACCGTCATTAAAACGGATGATGGCCCCGAAAAGGATATTCCGCATTTCTATGTGGATCTGGAGGATATAAAAAGACTGTTTGAACCCGATTTCGAGCTTATCAGCGTCAGCCATGTTGACAAATGTCTGGCAAAGGCGAATTTGCAAAAAGGCACTCACTACCATATAAGGGCGCGGCTTAAAAAGCAGGATAGCCATATCGATTTTTCGGATATTATAGGAAAAACCGTATCGGGCAAAATTGACAGACCCTTAGGCAGCGTTCATCCTAAGGTAAAAAACCTTTATTATCCCGTTAATTACGGTTATGTCGAGGGCGTGATCGCGGGAGACGGCGCTGAGCAGGACGTTTATTATCTCGGTGAGGATAAGGCGGTAAGCGAGTTTAAGGGCGAAATCGTTGCTGTCGTTCACCGATTTAACGACGTTGAGGATAAATGGATAGTCGCTAAAGACGGGTGCAGGTTCACAAAAGATGAAATAGAAAGGGCAGTTGAATTTCAGGAGAAGTTTTTTGACAGCGAGGTAATAATGGGGTAATATTTTGATTTTTTATTGATTTGCAAAATAAACTATTGTTAAATCTTCAAAAAAATGTTATAATAAAAACTGTAGATTGTCTAAAGTTTAAAAGGTGAAAAGAGATTGATAAATGATACTGAATTTTGAATGGGATGAAAAAAAGGCAAAGTTAAATTTAAAAAACACGGTATTGCATTTGAAACAGCAGCAAAGGTTTTCAATGATGTAAATCGAATAGAAATTTATGATGAGGTTCATAGTATTGAAGAAGATCGATATATAACGATCGGTTTGGCAAATGAGGTACTATTCGTTGTATACGCAGAGCGTAATCCGAATATCAGATTGATTTCCGCTCG
>JAAVIG010000183.1 GCA_014796735.1 Oscillospiraceae bacterium | reverse complement strand
CGGGAGCGCATACTGCACTCGCTTCCGAGTTAAAAGAAAACATTACATAAAGCGCAGTTTTAAGCAAAGTACGCCCCCTTGTTGCAAACAAGAACATCATATTATAAAACGCAATTTTAAAAAGGCATTTCGCCGACTGAGAAAATCAGAAAAAATAAAATTTCTTGACAACTTTAGCTTATTATGGTATCATTTACTAAAAAGCTTACGGAGATATAAAATGCTTAAATACGGAAGCTGGGACTTACCCGGCGTTGATTATTTTTTATCCAAAAATTCCTTTAAGGGAAGCAAAAAGGATTTCAGATTTATAGTATCGGGCGGCGAGGAGCTTAAGGTTTATTACTGGACAGAGGATATATGCTTTGAGCTTGCGAAGAATATTACCGAAAAGGAATTTCCGCTTAACGAGCAGTCGCTGTACGATATAAACGAATACCTTACGGCGGAATATAAATCGTTTAAAAAGGACGAAGCGTAATTTTAATTTTTGAGTATACCTGCGCCGATTTTTCCATATATTCCAATAAAAAGATATATGGAGGAATTTTTATGTACAACCGTCAGCAAGCCGTAGATTACGCAAGAGAGTGGGCTTTTTTTTTTTTTTTCGAATATTACACCTTTGACGAGATAGGCGGCGACTGCACAAATTTTGTGTCCCAGTGCCTGTACGCGGGAAGCGGCGTTATGAATTACACTCCCGATTTCGGCTGGTACTACATAAGCCCCGACGACAGAAGCGCGGCTTGGACAGGCGTTCAGTATCTCTACAATTTTCTTACAACCAACGAGGGAAACGGGCCTTACGGCTCGGAGCTTCCCTTGGCTTTGGCTCAGATCGGCGATGTTATCCAGCTTTCCTTTGACGGGATAAATTACGCCCATACCCTTATCATAACAAGAATAATACTGTTTCCCACTCCACGGAATATACTTATCGCTTCTCATTCCAACGATTCTTTTGACCGCCCATTGGACACCTATAATTATCAGGCGGCAAGGCTAATACACATTTCGGGTGTAAGGGGACAGCAGTAGCAGTAAGCAAAAACAGTTTTCTTTACGGAAAGGAACATTAAAATAATGGAACTCGGCAATTATCCGAACAATATCAGAAATTTCTGCATAATCGCCCATATAGATCACGGCAAATCCACTCTTGCCGACCGTATTCTGGAGCTTACCAAAACTGTCGCTCACCGCGATATGGAGGAACAGCTCCTTGACAATATGGAGCTGGAGCGGGAAAGAGGGATAACCATAAAGGCGAGAGCGGTAAGGCTCAGCTATAAGGCGCAGGACGGAAACGACTATGTGTTTAACCTTATAGATACTCCCGGGCATGTTGACTTTAACTACGAGGTGTCACGCTCCCTTAACGCCTGCGAGGGCGCGATACTGATTGTTGACGCTTCGCAGGGAATAGAAGCGCAGACCTTGGCTAATACCTATCTTGCCATAGAACAGGACTTGGAGGTAGTGCCGGTAATAAACAAGATTGATTTGCCCTCCGCACGTCCCGAGGAGGCAAAGGAGGAGATCGAGAACGTTATAGGCATACCCGCCGATGATGCTCCCTGTATTTCCGCTAAAATGGGGATAAATATCGAAGCCGTTCTGGAGCAGATAGTAAAGTGCGTTCCTCCGCCAAAGGGTGATAAGGACGCTAAGCTTAAGGCACTTATTTTCGACAGCTACTATGACGCATATAAGGGCGTTATCGTCCATATCAGAGTAAAAGAGGGAACGGTAAAGCTTGGGGACAAAATACGCATGATGGCTACGGGCGCGGAGTTTCAGGTCACCGAGCTTGGCTATATGGGGGCTACCGAGCTTATCTCGGCCGAGGAGTTAAGAGCGGGCGAGGTCGGATATATCGCGGCTTCCATTAAATCTATCGGAGACACAAAGGTGGGCGACACGGTAACGCTTGCGGAAAATCCCGCGGAAGAGCCTTTGGCTGGCTACCGAAACGTTAATCCAATGGTGTTCAGCGGTATTTATCCCGCCGACGGTTCAAAGTACGGTGATTTAAGAGACGCTCTTGAAAGGCTTCAGCTTAACGACGCTTCGTTATCCTTTGACCCCGAGACCTCTATCGCGCTGGGCTTCGGCTTCCGCTGCGGCTTTTTGGGACTGCTTCACATGGATATAATACAGGAACGCCTTGAAAGAGAATATAACCTCGACCTTATCACTACCGCTCCTTCGGTAGTGTACCGCATAACCAAGACAAACGGCGAGGTAATGATGATAGATAACCCCACCAATTACCCCGATGTGGCGGAAATACAGCTTGCGGAAGAGCCTATGGTCTGCGCGCATATCTTTTCGCCCTCCGAGTTTGTGGGAAGTATAATGGAGCTGTGTCAGGACAGACGCGGAGTATTCAAGGATATGAAGTACCTTGACGAAAAGCGCGTGGATATTCACTATGAGCTGCCCTTAAACGAAATAGTATACGATTTCTTTGACGCTTTGAAGTCCCGTTCAAGGGGTTACGCAAGCTATGACTATGAGATAATCGGCTTTGCGCCCTCTAAGCTTGTTAAGCTGGATATTCTGCTTAACGGCGACGTGGTGGACGCGCTTTCCTTTATCGTTCACACCGACAAGGCGTATCCGAGGGCAAGGCGTATCACCGAAAAGCTTAAGGAAAATATTCCCCGTCAGCTGTTTGAAGTGCCTATTCAAGCGGCGATAGGCGGAAAGATAATAGCGAGAGAAACTATCAAGGCTTTGCGCAAGGACGTTCTTGCCAAGTGCTACGGCGGCGATATTACAAGAAAGAAAAAGCTGCTTGAAAAGCAGAAAGAGGGTAAAAAGCGCATGCGACAGTTAGGCACGGTTTCCGTTCCTCAGGAAGCCTTTATGGCGGTTTTGAAGCTTGACGAATAAGATTAAGGATATATTAAATGGCAGGTCTTTATGTTCATATCCCCTTTTGCCTCTCCAAATGTCCTTACTGTGATTTTTATTCGGTAAGATATGAGAACGAAACGGCAGAAAGGTACAAAACAGCCGTTATAAACAATCTTTTATATTACGGCGGCAAATTTGACACGGTGTATTTCGGCGGAGGTACACCGATTTTGCTTTGGAAAGAAATATGCGAGATACTTAAAGCGGCTGATATTGCCGAAAACGCGGAAATAACCGTTGAAGCAAACCCGTGCTGTACCGACAGAGAAAAGCTTGACGCGTTAAAAAAAGCGGGAGTAAACCGAATATCCTTCGGGGTTCAAAGTCTTAACGGCAATGAGTTAAAAAAGCTTGGGCGAAGACATGATGCGGAAACAGCCGTAAAGGCAATAGAGCTTGCTTTCAGCTGCGGCTTTGACAATATTTCTGCTGATATAATGTTGGGAACGGAGGGACAGGATTGGGAAAGCGTTGAAAACACCGTTAACCGGCTTTCGGGACTGCCCGTGACCCATATTTCCGCCTATATGCTCAAAATAGAGGAAAACACGCCTTTTGCGAAAGCTAAGCTTAATCTGCCCGACGAGGACGAGGTATGCGATATATATTTGAATACTGTCGGACTTCTTGAAGCAAAGGGATTTAAGCAGTACGAGATAAGCAATTTCGCAAAGGACGGCTTTTCGTGCAGGCATAATTTAAAATACTGGAACTGTGAGGAGTATCTGGGGATAGGCCCCGCCGCACATTCCTATCAGAACGGTAAAAGATTTTTTGTAAAAAGGGATTTGGAGGAGTTTTTGAGCGTTAATGTTCAGAAAACGGAGATTGAGGAGGAAGCTCCCGCGGGATATGAGGAATACGCGATGTTAAGGCTAAGGCTGTCGGAGGGGCTTGACTTAAAGGAATACGAAAAGCGAGGCGGCGACGTTAACGCGGCGGTTGAAGCGGCAAAGGGGCTTCCGTCAAGTCTTGTTTCCCGTAAGGATAACAATATTTCATTAACGGCGGAGGGCTTTTTGATTTCAAATACGGTTATAGGAAAAATTCTGGGGTATTAAACCTACGTTTTTTTACATTTTCCGCTGCTGTTCAGATTACTTTTTAATAACAAATATATTACCGTCATAATTTCAACACTTTGGGCATATATAATAAAGCCATACCTTAGTAGAGGATTTCTTCTTGTGAAGTATTGCGGGAGGAAATCTCTACGTCAAAACATTACGGTTTGCCGTTTCAATAAAATTCTTCTCTTTTATCCCCCGAACCTGCATATTCGGGGGATAATTTGCGTAAGAAAATAAAAGGGTAAATTTTCGTTTGTTGGGATAAAATGGGCATAATAAAGGTTAATTATACCTTTTTTCCTTGACAAACAAAAAATAGGGATATATAATATACATAGGGCATGCCATATGCAATGCCGATTTTTGATTGAGGTGACTGTTATGCTCTCAAAAGTAAATCCTGATACTGTCATATTTGATTACGACCTTTACGAGACCGACTGCCCCGACAAAATAGACCAACCATTTGGAGAAATATTATCACAAAGCTTAACCACAAATTATGATTTATTAAAGAATTATTTTAAGGGAATTTTTAAAAACTGTGCAGTTAACGATATTGATACATCAAAAGTGGAGGGCTGGGACAGACCTGATTTTCCAAAAGATAAGGTTTTTGATGAAAATTGTACTCTTGAGGATTTGCAGAGAATTAAATTAACAGGCTCGGTTCCTACAAACCCGCTTGATCCTAAGGTGCAGAACGCATTGAATTTTGTGAAGCAAAACGGAATTTCAATTCTGATAAGTCCCGAAGCGATTGAGAGAATGAATAGAGATGAAGATTTTTACAACAAAATAATGACAGATTTAAGTAAAAATCTGTATCCCGGCGTGCTTGACGATATGCGTGAATCAATTACGTATCAATGGGGCGATATAACATATGAAAGTACAACTACTGACGCGTGTATTATAGCCACAGTCAGCGCAGACGGCGAGGTTGAATATCAGCGTGTAAGCTACGGCGGTGTGCAGCGTGTTAATGAGGACGCGCCGAGCTATTATGCGGTTATTGCGAAGCAGACAGAAAAACGGGAGACCAAAGAAGCGGCTGCGGAACAATCGGCTGAACTGTTTTTGAACAATATTTACAACATGCGGGGCAATTTGGATTTACAAATGGGCGAATCGGTTTCTTTAATGGGAAGAAAGAAGAATATAAAATGATACGGTGTAATACGGAGGTCAATTTTGTTCACTGAAATAAACGGACTTAATATAAATTACATCTGCGAGGGAGAAAACGCGAAAAATCAAAGCGTGCTTCTGCTTCACGGCTGGGGCGCAAATATAAAGCTTTTTTCTCAGATAATAACCTGTCTTTCACCTTATTTTAAGGTGTACGCCCCCGACCTGCCGGGCTTCGGCGAAAGCGACGAACCCAAGGAGCCGTGGGCGGTGGACGATTATGTGGATTTTGTGATTTCCTTTTGCAGAAAAATGGAAATAGAAAGCTGTTATATTATCGGGCACAGCTTTGGCGGAAGAATAATTATAAAGCTGATGTCGAGAGAGGAATTACCCTTTGTGACGGAAAAAATCGTGCTTACGGGAAGCGCGGGGATAAGACCCAAACAAACTTTAAATAAAAAAATTAAAACACGCTGTTATAAAATCGGAAAAGGAATATTGTCAACGAAAATCTGTAAAAAAATAATGCCGAATGCCCTTGACAATTTAAGAAAGAAAAACGGCTCCGCGGACTATAACGCCGCTTCCCCTATTATGCGGCAGTGCCTTGTAAAGGTGGTCAACGAGGACTTGACCCCGCTTATTTCGAATATAAAGGCTTCAACGCTTCTTATATGGGGCGAAAAAGACGACGCTACACCCATTTCCGACGGTCAGCTTATGGAAAAGCTGATACCCGACGCGGGATTGGTGGTGCTTGAAAACAGCGGACATTACGCTTTTCTTGAACAGGGCGTTAGGTTTTGTCGGATCATAAGCTCTTTTTTCAATATAATGTGATTACAAATTCGGGGAATTGCCCCTATAAAGGAACGGTTGATACTTATGGCTGATTTTATGTATATTGCTTCGTATATATTGTTTTTTGCTACGCTTTTATACAGCTTCGGGCTGAATTATGTCAGATATATGCACATGTTCCAGTTAAATTCCTATCACGCTTCGGAGCAGTTTAAGTGGATAGGCGAAAATATCGGTGAACTGTTCAAAAGGCATATTTTCCCCGTTATTGCCCCTGTATTTGCGCTTATTTCCTGCGTTGTTATGGGCGGTACGCTGTTTGGTGAAAAACCCGTGGGAATATTTCATACCGACGACCCTTTCAGCTCTTATTCGAGCTTTGAACCTTACAGGGTAAGCACATGGGATCTGCTGATGTGTACGTCGCTGCTGCTGATAGGGGTCAATTTATGCGGGAGCAAGCCCGCCAAGAAAAAGCTTGTGTTTACTCCCCGTGTTATCCGTATGTGCGTGACCTCCGTTATTTTATACGGAGCGGTTTGCGCGCTGTCAATGATTTTCCTTTGGAAAAGCGGTCTTAATCTTCCCGTTTTGTGTTTCTGGCAGGTATTTTCTCTGTTTATGCCCATGATAGCCAATCTTATCAACAAGCCCATAGAAAAAGGCATAAATACCCACTATATAAACGACGCAAAGCGTATTATAAACGAGCTTCCCAACTTGGTGACCATAGGCATCACGGGCAGCTACGGCAAGACCTCCACCAAGTTTTACTTAAACAAACTTTTATCCGCAAAATACAACGTTTTAATGACTCCCGAAAGCTTTAATACCACAATGGGAGTTGTAAAAACCGTCCGCGGCTCTCTTAACGCCACATATGATTATTTTATCTGCGAAATGGGAGCAAAGGGCGTGGGTGAGATAAAGGAAATATGCGACATTGTCAAGCCCGCTCACTCTATGATAACATCAATAGGCGAACAGCATCTTGAAACCTTTAAATCTGTTGACAACATTATAAAGACCAAATTTGAAATAGCCGACTGCATTACCTATGGGACGGTATTTTTGAATTACGACAACGACTATATAAGAAACCGCGCCATAGGTAAAAATGTTGTGTCCTACGGTCTTACAAACGGGCTTGACTACTATGCGGACAATATTTCCGTCACCGCTAAGGGTACTTCCTTTACCGTTCACCACGGAAAGGAGCGGGCGGATTTTTCAACCAAGCTTATAGGCGAACACAATGTACAAAACATAGTGGGTGCGATAGCAGCGGCAAATACCTTGGGCGTTTCCTTTACAGAGCTTAAAACTCCCGTTCACCGTCTGGAAGCTGTGCCGCACAGAATGGAAATTATCGATAAGGGCGGCTCGGTCATTATCGACGACGCCTTCAACAGCAATCCCTCGGGGGCGAAAGCTGCTCTTGACACTCTTGCGCTTATGGAGGGGTATAAAATTTTAGTTACTCCCGGAATGGTTGAGCTTGGTGAAAAGGAATACGAGCTTAATAAGGCTTTCGGCGTTCAGGCTGCTGCGGTTTGCGATTATGTGATAGCGGTGGGAGAAAAGCAGGCGGTGCCTATTACCGACGGGTTGCGGGAGACCGGTTACCCCGAGGAAAAGGCTTTTGTGGCGCGCGATCTTAACGAGGCTCTTGCCAAAACGGAGATGTTGGAAACGGGCGGTTTGAAGAAGATCATACTGCTTGAAAATGATTTGCCCGACAATTATTGACGTTAATTATAAAAAGGAAATTACAATATGGACATAAATGTCATAAATCATTATGATACTTTGATAGACGAGGACAACGATCCTGTTCACGATCCCGAACCGTTAAAGGAATATATGGATAAGTGGGACGGAGATCAATTTATAAGCAAAATGAATCTTACCAAGCGATCTTCGGTGCTTGAGATCGGCGTAGGAACAGGCAGACTTGCGGTACGTACCGCGCCTTTGTGTGGCAGCTTCTGCGGGATCGATGTTTCGCTGAAGACTGTTGAAAGAGCGGAGGAAAACCTTAAAGATTGCGGCAACGTTTCGCTTGTTTGCGGAGATTTTCTGTCTTATGACTTTTTGCGTTCCTTTGATGTGATCTATTCCTCCCTGACATTTATGCACATTAAGGATAAACAGGCGGCAATGGATAAGGCAGCTGCACTGCTTTCCGACGGCGGAAAATTTGTTTTGTCCATAGATAAGAATCAAGATGAGTATATCGACACGGGAACGAGCAAAATTAAAATTTATCCCGATACGCCAAAGGATATTACCTCTTATATCGAGAATACAAAAATGAGGATAGATGAAATTTCTGAAACGGAGCTTGCGTATATATTTGTTTGTACTAAAGCGTGAATAAAAGTATTTTCAATTTAGAATATTTGTTTCATAAGAGCGAAAGGAGCAGCCATGAAAATAAGAGTAGGAGTATTTTTCGGCGGAAAAAGCGTTGAGCATGAGGTTTCCATAATCTCGGCGATTCAGGCGTTCAATGCCTTTGACCGTGAAAAATACGATGTTATACCTGTTTATATAACCAAGGAAAACGAATTTTACACGGGCGAGTACGTGGGAAAGATTGAGGAGTACAGAAATATACCCGATCTGCTTAAGAAAAGCACCCGTGTTATCATAGTAAACGAGGGCGGTAAAACAAAGCTTGTGCGCTATCCCATGAAAAAATTCGGAGACAGCACGGAGGCTGAGATCGACGTGGCTTTTCCCGTGGTACACGGCACAAACGTGGAGGACGGCGCATTGCAGGGCTATTTTCAGACCTTGAACATTCCGTATGCGGGCTGTGACGTTGTTTCCTCGGCGGTGGGAATGGACAAATACGTTATGAAAGCGGTGCTTAAGGACAACGGTATTCCCGTTTTGGACTGCGTTACCGTTACAGCCTTGGAATACGCGAGAGACCCAGACGGGATAATATCCGAAATCGAGGAAAAAACGGGACTTCCCGCAATTGTAAAGCCTATCAACCTCGGTTCCAGCGTGGGTATAAAAATCGGAAGAGATAAAGAGGAATTGACCGAAGCTCTTGACTATGCTTTTACTTTTTCGGGCAAGGTGCTTGTGGAAAGAGCGGTAATGAACCTGCGTGAAATAAACTGCTCAGTTTGCGGTGACAAGGGCGAGGCGGAGGCAAGCGAGTGCGAGGAGCCTGTGGGCAGCGACGAAATCTTAAGCTTTGCGGATAAATACACAAGCGGCGGCGCGAAGGACTCAAAGTCAAGCGGAATGGCTTCCTTAAAGCGCAAGATACCCGCCGATATTTCAAAGGAAATGCGCGAGGAGATACGCGAGCTTTCCGTTAAGGCTTTTAAGTGTCTTGGGTGCAGCGGCGTTTCAAGAATAGATTTTATGCTTGATACCGACGAAAACAAGGTGTATTTAAACGAGATAAACACCATTCCCGGAAGTCTCGCTTTTTACCTTTGGGAGGCTGTGGGAGTAAAATATCCGCAGCTGCTGGATAAAATGGTTTCTCTTGCTTTGAAGAGAGAAAGAGAGCTTAAAAACCTTAACTTTACCTTTAAATCCAATATACTGTCCGAGGTTAAGCTCGGCGGAGTGAAAGGCGGTAAGCTGAATGGCTAAGGAAACCTATATAATTGATCTCGCTTTCGGTACATGGCAAAATCAGATATGGTTCTGCGACAACGAAAACGCCGATTCCTCGGAAAGACGGTGGACGGACGCAAAGCAGGCTCTCGAAGACGTAGGGGAGCATTGCAGCAATCCCAGCGATTTCTTTAACGAAGCGGTAAAGCATTTTGAAAAATACGGGTTTACAAGAATACAAAGATGAAAAAAGAGATCACCGTAAAAGAAAACGATTCGGGACAGCGGCTTGACCGTTTTTTAATGAAAATGTTCCCCTCTTTGAAAGCGGGAAATATAAACAAGGCGATAAGAAACAAGGATA
The DNA here is from genome assembly GCA_014796735.1 of Oscillospiraceae bacterium. Classification (GTDB taxonomy): domain Bacteria; phylum Bacillota; class Clostridia; order Oscillospirales; family Ruminococcaceae; genus Ruminiclostridium_E. Next base: position 2,576 of record JAAVIG010000183.1, on the reverse strand, counting down.
TCAAGCTTAACGGAAAGCGTACCGAGACCGCTTACAGACTGGAAAACGGCGACAAGATATACTTGTTTCTGCCCGATCATTTAATATTTGAGCAGAAAAAAAACGCGGACGATTTTATGTCGGCGGGAGACGGGCTGTCAATCGTTTACGAGGACGAAAATATTCTCCTTGCGGATAAGGAACAGGGCTTGGTGGTTCACGCGGACGACGACAATACCTCGGATACCTTGATAAACCGAATAAAAAAGTATCTTTACAGCAAGGGTGAATTTCAGCCCGAAAATGAGTATGTGTTTGCGCCCGCACTATGCAACAGGATAGACAGGAATACGAGCGGGATCGTAATAGCCGCAAAAAACGCGGAAGCACTCAGAATATTGAACGAAAAAATAAAAAACCGAGAGATAGAGAAAAATTATCTTTGTATCGTATTGGGAAAAATGCCGAAAGCCGAGGACACCTTGACCGCTTATCTTGAAAAGGACTCTGCGGAAAATTTAGTCACGGTAAGCAGTAAAAAAACAAAAAGCAATCTTACCGTAAAAACCAAGTATACGGTTGTTGATAGCAATAACGAGCTTTCTCTTTTAAAAATAGATCTGCTGACGGGGAGAACACATCAGATAAGGGCGCATATGGCTTATATCGGACACCCTCTTCTGGGTGACGGAAAGTACGGAAACAACCGTGTTAATACGAAGTACGGCTTTAAAATGCAGGCTCTTTGCAGCTGTAAGCTTATCTTTCGGTTTACCTCCGACGGCGGTATTTTAAATTATCTTAACAACAAAAGCTTTGAGGTAAAGGAAATACCGTTTATGAGATTTTGGGAAAAACAAAGATCATTATAAATATAAAAAAGAAAGAAGGACAACAGCAATGAAATATGTTGTATTGCTTTGTGACGGAATGGCAGACCTTCCGCGCGAGGATCTGACGGGAAAAACTCCTATGGGAACGGCAAAGAAGCCCAATATGGACAAGCTTGCCAAGGTGTCTGAGGTAGGCTTGGTAAAAACCGTTATTGACAGCTTAAAGCCCGGCAGCGATGTTGCCAATTTATCGGTTTTAGGCTATGACCCCTCTGTTTATTATTCGGGACGCTCTCCCCTTGAAGCGGGAAGTATCGGTATAGACATGAAGCCCACGGACGTTTCTTTCAGATGCAATTTAGTCACATTGTCCGAGGAGGAAAATTACGAGGACAAAACCATGGTTGACTACTGCGCGGGGGATATTTCCAGCGAGGAAGCGGCGGAGCTTATAGCCTTTATTCAGAAAAAAATGGGCAATGAGGAATTCAGCTTTTACAGCGGAGTAAGCTACCGTCACTGTCTGATCTGGGATAAGGGCACTCTTGACGTAGGTACGTTAACTCCCCCTCATGATATTACGGGCAGAAAGATCACCGAGTATCTCGGCGTTAACAAAAACGGCGAAAAGCTGCTTGAAATGATGAAAAGGTCTTACGATCTGTTAAAGGATCACCCCGTAAATCAAAAGAGAATCGAAAAGGGTCTTCGCCCCGCCAACAGTATATGGCTGTGGGGAGAGGGAGTAAGAAAGGATTTGACGCCCTTTGAGGAAAAGTACGGGCTTAAAGGCGCTATGATCTCCGCTGTTGATTTGCTGAAGGGTATAGGCAAGTTTACGGGAATGAAGGTTATCGATGTTCCCGGTGCAACGGGGTATATCAATACCAATTTCGGCGGAAAGGCGCAGGCGGCGATTGACGCTTTAAGAAGCGGAAGTGATTTTGTATACATTCACGTTGAAGCTCCCGACGAGTGCGGACACAGATTTGAGATCGAAAACAAGGTCAAGTCAATAGAGCTTATTGACGGGCTTATTTTAGCGCCTATCTTAAAAGCCTTTGAGGGTGAAGAAATCAAGATTCTTATCTGTCCCGACCACCCCACTCCTCTTGCTCTTAAAACCCACACCAATGCTCCCGTGCCTTATCTTATTTACGACAGCCGAAAAACCGAAGAGGGCGTTGATAAGTTCTGCGAGGAAAGCGCGGAGAAGACCGGCAACTTTATCGGAGTAGGTCACACGTTAATGGAAAGATTTCTTAAAAAGTGATCTGTAATAAAAAATATAACCCGTCAAAACCTCATTTAAATTGGTTCTGACGGGTTACTTTTTTGAGTTTTTTATTCGGCAGTATAAACCTTATCCGCTTCAACCACCATTCCCGGCTCCATTGCTCCGGGAATTTGCTTTGAGCCGTCGGTAAATATAAGGAGCACATTGTCCCACGCTTCCTCAAAGGTGTAGCCGTACAGCCCGTCATCGCCAAGCTCGCACTCCACTCCCGGCCACGGCGCCGCCTGTCTGACAGCGCCCGTGCTTTCGTCGTATACATAAGCGTAAATCGTATCTTTCCAATCTTCGGGTTTTTGGAAGTAAATCTTTGTGCCCGCTTCAACATTTCGTTTGCCTTGAACGGTGAAATAGAAGGTCATAACGGACAGGGTGTTTCCGCCGCCGTCCTCCGATTTAAGAGTCAGAGCCGACGCTTTTCCGTTTTGAGTATCTTTGCCGACTTCGATTTTATCGCCGTCGTTAAATGG
>JAAVIG010000182.1 GCA_014796735.1 Oscillospiraceae bacterium | reverse complement strand
GTATAAACTGCGAACCCAAGTATTCTCTATGGAATCTTGACAGCAGGAAATTCAGTAAGCCGTCCGACAACAGATAGTAGTAAAACAATCCGAACAGGTACAGCAGCATGGTCCGCGAATTGATCCTAAGCAGACATACAAAGTATACCGGGATCATATACAAAGCCGTAAGGTGAAACAATGAAGCGATGATCACCAACAGTAGAAACCGCCAAAATTTTTTATCTTTCAAAAATCCGTAGGCGAAGCATATAATTGACATCGCTATTGCTTGCCTTATAAAATTCATGTCAAGATAAAACAGGTAAAAGTTAACATACAAAAATACAGATAAGAAAGGATCTTTTGAATACCTTGCTATAAGATAAGCGGGTCCGGCCATGCTTATGACGGAGGTAACCACCATAATTGCGCCCGGCCAAGCGGTAAATATCCCCACGATCTTGTTAAGGAGAATATACCCGATCTCCCAATCCTCATAGCTCATATTGGAAAATCCGTCTACCACCATGCTGAAAAAGCCGATAGCGTACTGAGAGTAGTCATAGCCTACCCTGAACCTGACCGCTGAGATCAAAGTACACTGAAAAAAACATATCGCTACAAAAAGCACCTGCTTCAGCTTTGTTTTTTTCCCGATGCGGAATATCAATGCCCATACAATAATTAAAAAAATGTTAAGCAGGTATACAAGCATTTAATTCCCACCTGACACAGTATTTCTTTGACTTTACCTCTTCAATAATAGAGTCGGCCGACAGCCAACGGTCTTATCAGAATCGAAATCTATTAAAATTCGATTGATGTTATTATAACACAAGCTAAAAAAATAATCAATCCCCAACGTGAAAAAACTAAATATTTTTGTAAATTTATATAACAATTGTACATAAGCACAAAAAACATTTTGTATATAATGACATGAAACTTTTTAGAGACAACAACTAATTGTCTATAATCATGGAAGAATCGGAAAATTTTTCCTATACATTGTTTAGCCCACACATTGCGGCAGGTCATCGGACAGCGCAGTTTTATCCCGCGAAATTATGAAAAACCGCTGGACAAACGATAAATAATAGTGTATAATAACTTTAAGCGGTTCAATCGTTCATATGAAACAGCTCAATGTTTTCGGTGAGGGCATTTTCAAGAAAATATTTTTCCGATAATCTGCATACGCTTGTCGAAGGCTTTTTCGCCGTTTCCATAAGCTTTGACAGCTGTTCAAATCCGCCGTACGGAAAAAGCACGGCCGCTGCAGCTTCTCCAAGTGCTGTTCCTATGTCATTCGCACTGACCGCAAGATCTTTGTTTCCCTTGACGTTGCTCAGTATAACGTTTTCGCCGCAGTATAACGCTTCCATTACATTAAAGGGCAGTCCCTCGAACCGTCCCGCGGAGATCAGACAGTCGCAGGAGCGATATAGCAGGTTCATATCTCTGAAATGGCCCAAAAACACGGTCCTGTCATCAACGCCAAGCTGCACCGCAAGAGCCCTGCATTCCTCAAAAAGCTCACCGTCTCCGGCAAAGATCACTTTACAGTCGGAACGCTTCAGCAAAGAAAGTGCTTTTATAATGGTATACTGATTCTTTCTGGGTGAAAATTCCGCGGCGCAGAGAAAAAGCAGTGTGTTTTCATCAGCGCCCAGGCTCTTTCTCATATCGGATATTTTTTCTTCATCGGCGGGGGGAAACTTTTTCGTATCCATGCCCATACCTTTTATAAAAGATATTTGTTTTCCCAAGGAATATTTTTCGGCGATTTCAAGATCGTCTTTGTTCATAACAATGAGCAAATCTGTACGTTTGCGAACGAGCTTTTCAAAAAAAAGGTATGTTTTGGCTTTTTTGCCGCCGTCATCGTTAAAAAGATAGCCGTGACAGATGTGAAAGGCTTTTACGGTTTTAAGCCGCGATATAATGACCGCCATTCTTCCCATAAATCCCGCCAGGGTGGAATTGGTGTATACTATATCGAATTTTTCCTTTCGTATAAGTCCCGCAAGCTTAAAGATCGTTATTACGTTGCCGGGACTTGCCATACTTTTTTTAAACGGCACATAAAAGTGAGTCACCCCGTCCATGTCAAAGCTTCCGTTGGACGCCGTGAAGACCTTATCGCCCTTATGCCGCAAATATTTAATATACGGAATGTGAAAGTTTCTGAAATGTGAGGCTTCTGAGGCAAGCATCAATATTTTTTTCATAAACACCTCTTTGTTATAATTATTCTCAAATCACTATATCAGCAAAGGTAAAAACAATTATGCGAAATTACGAAAAAAAATTAAGAAAAATTATATTTTCATCCGCTGCCGTAGGGTTGATCCTAAGCTTTTCGTTAGCTTCATACGCTACGTATTGGATCGAACCCGACCCTGATGATGAGGAGGATGAGACAATAATCGTTTCACCGGGGGGAACCGGGACAATGGAGCCCGAGACGGAGGCCGAAACCGAAACTCAAACGGAGCCGGAGTCTGCGGCGATCGAGACGATTCCTCCGGAGGAATATACCACCACTACCGAGGAACTGCCTTCCCCGATCGTTGTGGTAACCACGGCGCGCACCTCGGACACAGATGATATGGTCGATCCGTTTAATCCCGTTACCGACAGAACCGAGACGGATAACTCCCAATCGGTTGAAACGACGCCGGATACGGGCGGTATAACCGAAACGGGGCCGAATACCTCCGATAGCGATGTTTCCACACCCGATTCGTCGGATACCGAGCCGACATCTTCCGAAGCTCCCGCTCCTGTTCTTTCTCTTACATATTATACCTTTAATTTGGAAATAGGTCAAGAGGTTCAGTTATACTGGTGGGTGGAAAATGGTTCTTACAACGGTGCTGCGGCAAGATATTACAGTGACAACACCGGCGTTGCCTCTGTAAGCGATTCGGGTGTCATTACGGCGAGGGGCGCAGGAAGAGCCAATATTACGGTAACCGTGGGTGAGCTTACCGCCTCCGCGGTTGTCAACGTAGCTGCTCCCGCGGCGGAAGCTCAGGCGCTTTCGGTACTCGAAAAAAGCTATAATTTAAAGATAGGTGAAAGCGTTTATGTTCAAGCGGCGATTCTTCCCGAGGAAGCCGCGTGGAGATACAGCATAATCTTTTCATCCGACAACCCCGAGGTAGCGGAGGTGGACGAAAACGGAATAATTACAGCAAGGAGCGCGGGCGAGGCTTATATAACCGTCGCCTGCTCGGGCACGAATTTTTCGGAAACGGTTTACGTAGCGGTAACTAATGAAGAAATGATCTACGAAAAGGCAAGGCTGACCGGCTGTTTGTACGACAGCGTCGGCAATCCGGCGGGCGGAGTTTTGCTTACGGCGGACAACGTATCGGCAGTCACAGATAAAAACGGGTACTTTGTGTTTGACGCGTTGGATCGCAAGGATATAGTTATCCGTATTACGGAAAATGAACTGGCAGCCTGCGTTTTCGGTTTGAACGCGGACAGCACGGTCTGTCTTTTGTACGGTGAAAGCTCACTGGAGTGCTTTTACAGCTACGAGGAAATGGCGGCGCGGTTCGCTGTCAGCGAGGTGAGCTTTGAAACCTCCTCCAAGCGCGTTTATGTAGGGGACGTTTATATACCGTACTATCAGTATGAGCCGAGAAACGCTTCCGTGACGCAGGTGCTTTACATAAGCTCGGACGAAAATATCGCCTCCGTTGATCAGAACGGCGTTATTACCGCCAAATCCATTGGTGAAGCGATCATAACTCTTGTTCTTAACGGAGGACAGGCGCAGACATTTTTCACCTTAACGGTAAGTCCCGAGGAAACCGGCAAATATACCGCTGTTATTGCGGCTGCCGAAACGGCGGTAATTTTGGCAGGAGCCGCCGCGGCCGCGATAATCTATAAGAGGTATAGAAAAAAGAGCGGTGACGCTATTGAAGATGAAGAAGATTATTAAGAATACAGCTATGTAATCTATTATTAAAAAGGAGCGAATTACCATGAAAACAACAAAACCCTTAAGCCTGCTTTTAGCGGCTTCGCTGACAATATCCACACTTCTAACCGCTTGCGGAGATTCCGCGGCTGACAACAAAACCGCGGGTATAATGCGCGACATTACCTCTACCGAGCTTGTAAAAGAAATGACTATCGGCTGGAATCTGGGAGATACGCTTGACGTGTGTCAGGCGGACCGCGACGGCGACGGGATAATAAACGAGCACGCCGAAGAGGGCGAGGAAGTGGACGAGACCCTGTGGGGAAATGTAATGACTACTCCCGAGGTGTTTGAAAAGCTTAAGGAATCGGGGGTAAACGCCGTTCGCATACCCGTGACATGGCGAGATCATCTTGACGATAACGACAATATAAAGGAAAGCTGGATGGACCGAGTTCAGGAGGTAGTGGACTACGCTATGGACTGCGGACTTTACGTTATCATCAATATGCACCATGACGGAGGAGGCGACCCTCAGTTTGGAGCGTGGATAGTTGAATACGCTCAGGAGGATTACGAGAAATTCTATGCCCGTTACAGCAAAATGTGGAAGCAGATCGCCGAACGCTTTAAGAACTATTCCGATTATCTTATTTTTGAGTCAATGAACGAGGTGGGCTTCGATTCCCTTTCCAAGCCTGACGCATATGCTCTTATAAATAAAATAAATCAGGATTTTGTGGATATTATACGCGCAAGCGGAGGCAATAACGAAAAACGACACCTGCTTATTGCGGGCTACTGGACGGATATTGCCGAGACCTGCAACGCCCTTTATAAAATGCCCGAAGATACGATTAAAGATCACCTTATTCTTTCCGTTCATTACTATACACCGTGGGAATTCTGCATAGCGGGCAGCAAAAAGACATGGGGCACCGACGCGGAAATACAGCTTATGACCGATAAGGTGAACCTGTTAAACAGCAATTTCATAGAAAAGGGTATTCCCGTTATAGTAGGCGAATACGCCGGCGGCGGATCAAGCATGGAGCATACCTATTTCTGCGAATATTTTGCAAAGCTTTGCCACGATATAGGCATTGCGTGCTTCCTGTGGGATAACGGCTGGAATTTCAACCGCACCACCTATAAGTGGAGTGTAAGCGGACTTATGGAGGGCCTGAAAAGGGCCGTTTCCGGAGATGATTACGAGGTGGTAAGGGTCGCGGCGTAACGCTCGGCTTTGCAAATTCCAAAATCAAATAAAGAAATAATAGACATTAGTGTACATTTATTAAAATTCCCTTATACCAATTTCCAATCGACGATTAACAATTCATACCAATCCCTTTTTAAACTGACGTAATACCCACAGTTTAAAAAGGGATTGCACCCAAAACACTAATCCAACAGTTTTAAAAGGGATTAGTATCATACATTGATTGGAAATTGGTGTTGGTAATGTGTTTATATCTATTGCTGCAGAAAGGATAAAACAACGGTGAGAAACGTCTATACAACATTGCTTTTGATCTTCGCGATTGCAATTTTGATTTGCAGCTATGTTATCTCAAAGAAAGATAAAACCGAGCTTACAAAGGCAATAAGCCGTATAATGATCGTGGCACCTCTTACAATGACAGCATATGCGGGAGCACTGCTTGCATACGATCTTATGCTTGCGGAAACGATATATGCGATCTATTATACCGTCTCGGACGTGCTGCTGATCTATATGCTGTTTTACACGCTGAAATACACTCGTGTATATGAGCTTCGCAAGTGGCAGAAATTGGCGCTGCTTCTTGTCGTCGCTGCCGACGGCGTGCTGATGCTTCTCAACGTGTTTGCCGAGGGTGTTTTTATCTTCCGCTGCGGACTTATGGACGACGGCTCCGGTACAATGTTCTACGGGATCGTCGATCGCGGCGTGCTGTACAATTTCCACAGAATGATAATATACGGCATGGTAGTGCTGATCATCATTCCGCTGGCGGTCAAGATAAAACGTTCCCCGTCGATGTACCGCAAAAAGTTTTGGCTGACGCTGCTGAGTCTGATTGTTATTATCGCCGCAAATGTTTTGTATATTATTACGGAAATTACAATAGATTTTTCCGTGCTGTCCTACGGCGTTATGGCTGTGGCAATTTATTATTTCAATGTGATTTATGTTCCTCAGGGACTGGTTGAGGGACTGCTCTCGTCAAGCATCAAAAATATGGACGACAGCGTGATGTGTTTTGATATTGACGGAAACTGCGTTTACGCCAATTCCGTGGCATACGCATTCTTCAAGACCGTTGATCCCGCGGCGCTTACCGATTATCTTAACAACTGGCTGGGGGACAGAAAGCTTTCCGAAATGCAGGATACGGAATGGAAAGAATCTCACGGCAAGGGCTCTTTTATAAGTCACTACGCTAAGCAATTCAAACGTCTGTGCGATACGAACGGACAGTGCGTCGGCTGTTTCTTCAAGTTTCACGATGAGACCGAAGACGTGAAAAAACTGGAAGCGGAACGGTACCGCGCCACACACGACCGCCTTACGGGGATATATAACCGTGACTATTTCTACGAAAAGGTCAGCGAAACCGTGCAGAAAAATTCCGAGTGCGAATATTGCATGGTATGCTCCGACATCAGGGACTTCAAGCTTGTAAATGATATTTTCGGCATCAATAAAGGAGACGAGATACTTATAACAATTGCCGGTACGATGAAAAAGCTTTCGGGTGAGGGGACGGTGTACGGCAGACTTTCGGGAGACCGCTTCGCGCTGTTTATGCCCCGCAAGCGTTTCGATAAGGATGTTTTCATAAATGAGATCAGAGGATTCAGTCATCTGTTGGGAAGCTCCACATACAGGCTTCACATACATGTGGGCGTTTACGATGTAGTTGACAATGATATTGAGCCGTCGGTAATGTGCGACAGAGCGTATATGGCTATCACAACGATAAAGTCCAGCTTTACAAGCATGATAGCCTACTATAATGACGATATTCGGGAAGCTACTCTTGAGGAGCAGAAGATCACAGGCGAATTCGGTGATGCGCTGAACAAGGGACAGTTTTGCTTCTACCTTCAGCCGCAGGTGTCCGTAAAGGGCAAGGTGCTCGGCGGAGAGGCGTTAGTGCGGTGGATCCACCCCGAACGCGGACTGATCCCGCCCAACGAGTTTATTCCCGTGCTGGAGCGTACGGGATTGATCTGCCGTCTGGATTTGAACACTTGGGAGCTTGCCTGCTGTAAGCTCCGCCAGTGGAAGGACGACGGCTATACCGACCGTCACATTTCGGTGAACATTTCCCCGAGGGATTTCTACTTTACAGATGTTTACAAGACCTTTACCGAGCTTGTGGAGCGTTATGAGATATCCCCGAGGAGCTTAAGGCTGGAGATCACCGAGACCGCTATCATGAACGATTTCAAGAAGCAGATCGTGCTGATCCAGCGGCTGCGTGAATACGGCTTTTGTGTGGAAATGGACGATTTCGGCAGCGGCTACTCATCGCTGAATATGCTCAAGGATATGTCGGTGGACGCGCTCAAGGTGGATATGGAGTTCCTCCGCAAGACGGAAAATCCCGAACGCACCTGCACCATACTTAAAATGATAGTTTCCCTTTCAAAGCAGCTTGGCATGGAGGTCATCACCGAGGGTGTGGAGACAAAGGAGCATGTTGACTTTCTCACAGAGATCGGCACAGACGTTTTTCAGGGCTATTATTTTGCCAAGCCCATGCCCGTCAGTGAGTTTGAGAAACAGTATCTGGGAGTTTTGATCTGAGAATAACATAAAAAATAATAAATGGCATGAATAAAGAATAGCATGTCGAAAGGAGCACATTTCAAATGCCCGATCAATCCGTAGCCTATAAGTGTCCGAGCTGTAACGCGCCGCTTTCCTTCAACACGGTAACACAAAGCTTTGTCTGCGATTACTGCGGCGGAAGTTACAGTAAGCACGAAATTGAAGCTATGACCGCAAAAGCCGAAAAAGCTGAGCCCATTATCCACGAACACACAACGGACGAAAAAATGCACGGCATCTTTTCAAATGACAACAGCCTGTACATATGTCCTGCCTGCGGCGCGCAGGTGATCACCGATTCGGAGCTTTCCGCTTCGGCAATATGCCATTATTGCCACAGTCCTATTGTGCTTTCGGGGAGATTGAGCGGAGAATTTTGCCCCGATATGATCATTCCATTTAAGAAAACAAAGGAGCAGGCGCTGGAGGGTTTTGAGACCTGGACTAAAAAACACAGGTTCTTTCTTGCCAAGGGCTTTACCGACAAGAAAAGCTTGGAAAAAATACAGGGTCTATACGTTCCTTTCTGGCTTGCGGACTGCGTTGTTGAGGGAAATCTTGTGGCGGACGGCTATAAAACGCTGAGCACGGTAAGACGCGGAGATTACATAGTAAAAACCGAAAGCAAGCACTTAGTTACACGAATCGGAAAATTAAATTTAGACGGTGTTCCCGCGGATGGCTCGTCAAAAGCGGACGACGCTCTTATGGAAAGCATAGAACCATTTAACTACGCCGAGCTGGTAAAATTTGAGATGCCGTATCTTTCTGGACACTACGCGGAAAAATACGACGTAACCAAGGAACAGATATACGGACGTATTCAAACAAGGGTCAAAGAAGCGGCAAAGGAACAATTCCGAGCGACAATAAAGAACTATACCCGCACCGTGGTTTTAAACGAAAGCTACAACATAAGAGGAATACGCTGGAAATACGTAATGCTTCCAATGTGGTTTTTGTCTTATAACCATAAGGGCAAAATGTATTACTACGCAATGAACGGACAAACGGGTAAATTCGGAGGTATGCTGCCTGTAAATAAGGCAAAACTGGCTTTGTTCTGCTTTGGAATCCCACTTTTAGTCGTGTTCTTACTGTCCGTTTTAACCTTGTTCGTATCAGGCGTGTAATACTAATCCCTTTTAAAAATGTGGGATTAGTGTTTAGGGTGCAATCCCTTTTTAAACTGTGGGTATTACGTCAGTTTAAAAAGGGATTGGTGTAATTTACCGATTTACGAAAGGAGCAGTCTGTAAGGATATTTTGCAGACGTTAAATAATGCTTAAAAGATTTACTGTTTCTTTTTTATCGGCGATATTTGTCCTGCTTTTAGCCGCGGGGATATACGCCGAAACCGATCCGCGGGTCTACATAATAGACGATTACGGCTACTTAAGCGAGTATGAAAAGGAAAAAATAAATTCCGAAGCCGAAGTCTTTTCCAAAATAAGCGGCTTTAATATTATGATAGCCATTACCGACGATATAGGAACGCCGAAAACGGACAGCCATACGGTGGAATATGCCGACGATCTATACGACGCTTATTGCGGGATAAATACCGACGGTATTTTGCTTTTAATAAACAATGATACGGAATACGACTATATTTCCACCAGCGGAGCCTGTATAAACTATTACAGCGATTACCGCATTGAAATGATATTGGATTATATTTACGGATATATAGTCAATGAAAGCTTTGCCGACGCGGCTTCCGCTTTTATCGGTAGGATCGAATACTACTATAATCAAGGAAAAGCCAATAATCAGCAGGAGATTTTCGGTACCGAGAGGGATCTTGACAATTTTATCTCTACTTTTGTTATTTTAGGTTTATTCGCGGTGATTGTGGGATCGGTATTCTTTGTTAACGGCTTGAAAAAGTATAAGC
>JAAVIG010000181.1 GCA_014796735.1 Oscillospiraceae bacterium | reverse complement strand
TTTTTGAGGACTTCCGCAGGGGTTATCTTGTTGATCTTCCGCACAAGCAGAGCGTTCACAATAACTCTCACCTGTAAGAGGCTCCACTGCGCCATAGCGTGGACTTTCCGCTGCCGCTCGTGCCTTGGATAACACACATCTGCCCGCGCTCCACGCCCGTGGAAATGCCCTTCAGCACCTGAATGTAGCTCGTATCCTTCCCGTAGCTTTTCTTCATGTCCTTTACTTCAAGATACATTGTAAAACCTCCGTTGAATTAGCATTGGCTAACTTGTATTTTTTATTTTAACCGCCCGAAAGCGGTTTTTTTGATATTGTTACATAACGATAGCATAACATTGTTATGTTGTTTCTGTAATATATGCCGTACATCAGCACGGCAAAAAGCTAACTGCACGATAAAATGGATTTTGTCGTGCTATTTAACACTATAGAATTTGAACTAAATCATGAATACTATTTACCTCATAATCAACTAATACGTTTACAGGTTTTATTTTGCCTTTTGGATTATAATAGCATACATCCATTCCTATTGATTTAGCACCTATCATGTCATTGGTGATAGAATCACCTATCATTAAGCACTCTTCTAATCTGCACTCCAGATCACTTATGACATAGTTATAAAAATCTGCTGTGGGTTTAATATATCCAATTTCCTCAGAAATGTAAAGCCTATATGTATATGGTAGGAAATCAGATAACCTTTCTTTTTGTACCCGTTCTATTCCGTTTGTGGCTAGCACTAATTTATATCTTTTAGATAATCGCACATAGATAGACAACGTATCAGGTTCTTTCATTACTTTTGATGATGAGATACTTTTTAGATAGCAATTGACGAGTTCTTGCACATCACAAACTTCTCCGTATGCCTCCAATAAGTATTCAAAGTGTTTTCTCAAATATTGATAATAATAAACATGATAATTCTCTTGTACGTCTTTTTCTTCTGTTTTATCTAAACTGCTTTCCTCCCAGGCTTTCCAACCGCATTTTTCATCCGTTTCTGAATATTCTTTAGAGGGCTCAATCCCCAATTTTTCAGCTATATTTCTTTGTGCGGTTGCAAATGCAGGGTAAAAATCAAGCAGTGTATCATCTACATCAAAAATCAAGTATTTATAATTTTGCATAAAAATCTTCCTTTTCTCAAGAATTTTATTATTATCTGATAAAGAGAGATAAAAGGTTAAAGGATATGGGCAAGCAGCAAGCTTTTCAATTCGTTAAATGGCTGTTCCACGATCGCCGCGAACAAATCTTCCTTATCCTTAAAAAAGAAGTACAGCGCGCCCGTTGTAACTCCCGCGTCGGCGCATATCTTCCGCAGGGAGGATTTCGTGTAGCCCTTTGCGGAAAACTCCGCAAGGGCGCTCTCGATAAGCCGTTCTTTAGTTTCTTTATTATTATCCAAGATTTAACTCCTTGACATAACGTCGTTATGCTATAATTATACTTTAGCATATTTTTTCAAAATGTCAAGAGGTTTTAAAAATTTTTTGGAATCAAATTCAAATATTTCACGTGGATATTCGTTCATCCATTCTTCCAGTGCGGCGAGGGGAACTGTTTTTTTGATTTAATATTCCTGTTAAATCGTGTTGATCACCAACAATAGTTAAGTCAATACGTCTAACACAGGATTTTAACCAAGGCATAGTTGCACTCATTATCTTTATCATAAATGTTGCAGATGTTTCTGTAGTCGAATTTTTTGATAAATATCCCGAACCTTGTCTATGTGAAAACCCGTTTTTTTCATAACTATAAATGAGCAAATCCTTAAAATGCACAAAAAACATGACAACAGCTCGAAAAAGAGTTATAGTGGAATTACCACAAACCATTGAACTCGGAGGAGCCATTGCCTTATGGAAAGAAGTATCTTTAATCGCCTGACGTGAAAGTTTGTATGATACCTCATGCTCAAACAAATCATATATTTTTAGCAAAACATCAGAATAGATTCGATTATTGCTTTCACTGGAAAGAGGATTAAAAAAGTTGTTATTGACAACATTAAAAAGGTTCATTTTTGAAATTTCTCCGGTTTGCAATGATCATTATATAACAAAAAAGCCCCTAAAGGAGCTTAACAAAAAATATTCTCACTGTCGTGACCCAACCCGAAGCCAGCGTGTCTGTCAGTTCCGCCTCATCCGCATATTTACATATTTAATAGTAATTTTAGTTCACCTAAAATTACAATGTGCAAATTATACCATATCATTTTCGATTTGTCAACACGCAGATAATTTTAAGCTTTACGTTTTATACTAATCCCTTTTAAAACTGTTGGATTAGTGTTTTGGGTGCAATCCCTTTTTAAACTGTGGGTATTACGTCAGTTTAAAAAGGGATTGGTATTATACTGAGTTCAAACAATGCATAACGCATTTTGTTTCATTGACAAAAAAGCTTGTTGGGAAAACAGCCATAAAAATACGCTCCCTGTTGATTGGGAGCGTATCATAAACCGACTAATATCCACAGCTTAAAACGGGATTGTATCTGAAACACTGACCCCACTGTGTTAAAATGGATTAGTATCAGGTGACCGACTTCCTGATCGTGCATAATATCCCGCCGTGTTATGCGGATTTTTCATACAGTTTAATGGCTCTTAACGGAGTATTTGGGCAAAGGAGCAAAACATCCGCAAAGCTTATCACTTTAAAATATCTTCCAGTGTATTCATCAGCTTTTCTATGTTTATTGGTTTTGCCACATACCCGTTCATTCCGGAATCTATTGCTTCCTTCCTGTCCTCCTCAAATGCATTGGCCGTCATCGCCACGATCGGGATCGCAGCCTTTACGGAGTCGTCCAGCGCCCGAATTGCTCTTGTTGCCTGATAGCCGTTCATAATAGGCATCTGAACATCCATAAGTATCAGATCATATGTGTCCGCGGGCGTCTCCTTCATACGTTCCACAGCTATGCTTCCGTCCTCCGCCGTATCAATAATGAAACCCGCAGCCTCCAAAATTGTCTGCGCGATCTCCTGATTCAGCTCATTATCCTCCACCAGCAGGATTCTCATTCCGTCAAAGCGCGGCTCGGGCGTATCCTCCGTTTTATCCGAGCTTTCCCGGTCCATATAGGGCGCCGCAAGAACGCTGCGCAGCTCCGAAAGGAAGAGCGGCTTGGAGCAGAACGCTGTCACGCCCGCTTCTTTCGCTTCCTCCTCGATGTCCGACCAGTCGTAGGCGGTCAATATAATGATCGGAGTCATATCCCCGATCACCCTGCGGATTCGGCGGACAAGCTCTATACCGTTCATATCCGGCATCAGCCAGTCAATGATATATGCGCTGTAAGGCTCATTCTGCTCCAGCGCAAATTCCGTGCGGATGACAGCCTCATTTCCCAGCGTCGTCCAGTCGGGGTGCATGCCGATGGTGGAAAGCATTTTGCTGACGCTGACGCAGGTATTCACATCATCGTCCACCACAAGCGCTCTGAGGTCCGCAAGCTGCTCCAGCCGCTGCGGCTCCGCAGGATTGTCGGCGACCCTGAAGCAGAAGGTCACGGTAAATTCCGATCCCTTTCCTTCCTCGCTGTCAACCGTGATCGTGCCGCCCATCATATCCACAATGTTTTTGGTGATGGCAAGTCCAAGACCTGTTCCCTGAATGCCGCTCACAGTTGATGTCTGTTCACGCTCAAAGGGCTCGAAAACGTGCTGCAGGAATTCACGGCTCATACCTATGCCGGTATCTTTGATGCTGAACTTGTATGTGGCACACCCCTCCGGCGCTTCGGCCGTCTGGATAACGCGGACGCTGACCATACCGCCGGGCTTTGTGTATTTCATGGCATTGCTCAGAATATTCAGAAGCACCTGGTTCAGACGGAGCTTGTCGCAGATAATAGTCTCGTTTGCCACGTCCAGAGTATCGATATAGAATTCCAGCTGCTTTGCTTTCACATCAGACTGGACAATGGTTTTCAGGTCGTGCATGATCTCGGGGAGACTGTTCTCCTTCTCCTCGATCTTGACCTTGCCGCTCTCAATTCGGCTCATATCCAACACGTCGTTTATCAGGCTGAGCAGATGATTGCCCGACGTCATGATCTTGCCCAGATAATTCCGTATCTGTTCCTTATTGTCGATATGGGTCACAGCCAAGGAGGTAAAGCCGATGATTGCGTTCATCGGCGTGCGGATGTCGTGGGACATATTGTTCAGGAAGGTGGTCTTGGCATTATTGGCGTATTGAGCCTGAGCCAGCGCCTCTGACAGAACGTTCTTCTGCTCCTGCTCATTTCGGATCACCTCGTCAATATTGCGAAATCCCGCAAGGATAAATCCCCCATGTCCGTAATTGCCATCAGCGATCTTTAAATACGTATATTGAAAATAATGAATATCTTCGTTATCCACTATGCGGTAGCTTCCCGCATATTCCTCGTTTTTGCCCAGCTCCTCACGTACCTTATCCAATGAAAGAGATTGAGAAAGCTCCTGCTGATCGTCGGGATGAACGCGACCGCGGATATACTGCTCAAGAACAGCGGCATAGTTATACTCCTCCGTCGAACCCTTTTTCAGCCCCTCGGTCACATAACCCTCCAATTTAATGATTCGGGCAGTGCCGCGCTGTTCGTTGACGGCATAAACGTTTGTATAGTCACGGCTCAGCGCTTCCACAATAGCAAGCTGTTCTCCCATTTTCCTGTTTGACTGCTCCGTTGCATTCAGCAGCTTTCTGTTCCAGCGTGCCCGCAGATAGAACGCAAGGATAACGCATACGATCAGAGCGAATATAAGGAACAACGCGAGCATTATTCCGGGATTCGCCTGCATATACTGCAGAAGACTCATTTCAGCGATTGTATAAGATGTGTGCTTTGAAACCAATTGATTGAGAGTATCATCGGAAATCTGCTTGATACACTTGTTCAATATGGTGATCAGCTCATGATCCGTATTTTCGCTGACATACATGCGGAAATTCGTACTCATACCGGTCAGCATACTGTAATGCAATGAATTGGTGGGATCATGGTTTACAAATAACTGCGCGGTATAAGCATATACATAAGCAACGTCTGCCTCCCGGTTCAGAACGGCGCGCACAGCGTCCTCCCCGGTAGGATAGCTCTGAACCGTATATCCATCTAAAAGCTCCCGCTCAATAAGCTCTTTGCCTTGGGAATCCGATACGGCGACGACCTTGATATCGCTGTTAAAATCCTGCCTGGTCACCCTTGCCATTCTCGCCGTCATATAGCTTTTCGTATCAAAACCGCGGTAGACTGTGTCTCTTATAGTGTCGTCGGAGTTGAGTCTGTCAATGACCACATTTACCCCATTTGTCTCGGCAAGGGCGTAATAAGCGTCCTTGTCCTCCGGAGCAGCGATCTCATAAGGCAGTCCTGCAAGCTCCATAACCACAGCAAAATAATCGGGCAGAATTCCCTTTAATTCCCCGTCCTGCGTATAGGAATAGGGCGCCCTGTTGCCAAGAGCGGTCACGGTGATGGATTTCTCTCCCGAAACCACCTGCCGGATATACGCTGTCTCACGCTCGGTAAAGGAAAGCGCAGAGGAATAAACCGGACCGTAGTACCGATAAAACAGCACATTTTGCCAGTCGCCCTCGTTGATATCCATCTGCTCGATAGCGTAATTGATCTCGTCAAGCAGCTCCGTGTCGTCCTTTCTGACGATGACGTAAAAGTCGTCCTCCTCAATAATATCCAGTGTCTTTTCGTTTTCCGCCTTTCTCAGATCGCTGGAAAGTATCGCGTCGACCTCGCCGTTTTGCAAAGCGGCTGCAAGATCGTCGGAGTCGTCGTATTCCTTTATCCGATAGGAAAAGCCCTTTTCCTCCGCGAATTCCAATAAGATTTGGTTCTGGCTGTTCCCCTCCAGCTGACCTACCGTCATTCCGTTATAGGTTTTGTAGTCGCCGCGGTGAAGCTGCATGTTATCAACCCGGATAGAGAGAACAGTATTCTTTCTGCCGATGGGAAGGGAAAAGGCGAAGAGCTGCTCCCGCGCCGGAGTCCTGCTGGCAGAGGTCACTACGTCGATTTCGCCGTTTTCCAACATAGTAAGCATTTCGTTCCAGGATCTGTCATAGCCCACGTATTCAAAATTCAATCGGGAATATTCGGAAACGAGGTTGAGAAATTCGATTCCGTATCCCGTCAGCCTGTCATCCCCGTCCTTCATGTGATAGCCGTCAAAACTGAAAACGCCGGCTTTGACTGTGCGGTTACCGGACTGTACATCATCGGCGGACGCCGTTATGAAACCGGATAGAATGACGATCAGGCATACGGCAAACGCCGTAATTCTTTTCATAAACATCATGGGCGCCCTGTCCGCGCCACTCGGCGCTATTTTCCTGCGAGCACCGCATTCCCTCGGAAATGTATTTTTATTTTCTGGAATGTTCCGCATACTGCATCTCCTTATCAACTCCGAATTGCCATTATTGACTTCCGGTTATATATAATATGTGGCGATATATCGATTTTCATATTACGGACACCTCTAAAAACCGGTTTTTCTCCCATACAAGGTTTTTAGAGGTGCCCGCTTATAATATATTTTTGAACGTTCTGCGGCAGCCCTGAGAGTAACAGTACGCAGCAGCCGCCGAATAAGTATACACTGATTTTCAAAACATATAAGTTAAGATAATATGCAATTATCCATTGACGGACAATTTCACCTATACATATTATAATGTACTTTGATATTTTTTTCAACCCCTTTTTGCGTAAGATTTTGAAATCATGTGTAAACAATAAATTTATCTGCGTTTTTGCTAAAAAAAGCAACCGTTCTTTGTTGATTTTCACATCATTGGTGAGTTTATTTGGCTTCCGGCGAAACATAAACACTGTCCTTTTTATATTTCAGAAATTGCCGCGTATAATGAAAAAACCTATTGATTTTAAAAACTCAGCTTGACAAGTTAACGCGGATGTGATAAAATATAGTTAATCTAAATTAACTATATTTTATCAGGTGACTTATGAACAGATATTTTAACGCAAATGCTGTACTTTCTGTTTTCTGCAAAAAATATATGGATCTGAAAAAAGGGCTTCCGATACGGCCGAGCGAAATGGGAGTGCTTAATATTATCACGAAGACCGAGGGACCGCACTCACCTGCTGTATTGGCGGAAATGCTTGGCGTATCAAAGCCGATGATCACGGCTCACATTGTTTCGTTGGAGAAAAAAGGTTATATAACCAAATCTCCCTCCGCGCACGATAAACGCGCTTATCATGTTCTGCCGACGGAAAAGGCGAGAGCGTTGGTTGAAAATGCGGGCAAAGAGCTTAACGCTCAGCTTGAATATTTATCGGACAGCATGGGACGGAAGGAATTCGATAAGTTAGTAGATCTTGCTGCAAAAGCAAACAATATTTTAAAGAGTCGGGAGGAGTAAAAATATGGATATCAATGACAAAATCTGGAATCCGTGGCATGGCTGCCACAAATGCTCGGAGGGCTGTCAGAACTGCTATGCTTATTTTCTTGATAAGCGTTACGGCAGAGACACCAACGAGGTAGTAAAAAACAAATCGGACTTTAATCTGCCCGTCAAAAAGGACAGGGAGGGCAATTGGAAGCTGCCGGACGGATCATTTGTACGTGTTTGTATGGCAAGCGATTTTTTTGTAGAGGAAGCAGACGCTTGGCGTGATGAGGCATGGGATCTTATTCGCCGCAGACCCGATGTAATGTTTTCTCTGCTTACCAAGCGGGCCGAACGTATCAAGGAACATCTGCCCTCCGATTGGGGAGACGGCTGGGACAATGCGACCTTTGCCGTTTCCTGCGAAAATCAAAATCGGTTGGAGGAGAGAATGCCGTATCTGCTTGATCTTCCCGCAAAGCATCGTTGGGTAAGTCTTAAACCTTTTATAGGCGAGGTGGACATTGCTCCATATCTTGCAACGGGAAAAATTGAAACCGTGCTTGCGGGCGGAGAAAATTATCTCGGCTCCCGTCCGCTTCATTACGAGTGGGTGAAAAAAGTACATGACGCATGCGCAGAATATGATGTCCGGCTTATTTTCGGTCAAACGGGAAATGTATTTATCAAGGACGGCAAGGAATATAAAATCCGCAGCCGAACCGAGCAAATGGTGCAGGCGCTTAAAAGCGGACTTCACTATCCGCCCGTAGATACCGACGCAGAGATCAAGGCTGTTTTGGAGCGCAAGGCCTCTATGAAAGCGGCTATGGAAAGCAAAAGAAAACCAAACAGCAATGAATAGCACTTTATACTATTATCCAATTAAAAACTTGAAAAAATGGTTTTAATTGGATGATAGTGCTTTGGGTGTAATATCCATTTAAACTTTGATTTTATATTGTGTTTAAATGGATATTAGTATTAATAATAAAATATCAAAGTGGTTTGCGTGAAACAGCGTTTTTCTGCGCGAATGTTATTTTTTCATAAAAAGGGCGCTTTCTCTTTTGCTTGGTTTATACCAATCCCTTTTTAAACTGACGTAATA
>JAAVIG010000180.1 GCA_014796735.1 Oscillospiraceae bacterium | reverse complement strand
GGCATCATAGCCTATCATGATAAAGCCGATAAGAGTATCGCTGTCGTATATTCCGAAAGGTGCCGCAAATATATTTTCGTTCCTTGAAGCGTAAGCCTCGGCCAAGCTGATGGAATTGGGTGCGACAAAATGCGATTGACTATCAAAAACGCTTAATCGACAAATATTCATAACATTATCGTTGGTTATCTCTTTAAACAAAATATTCATTTTTATTTACCGTTTTTTTTTTTTTTTTGATTCGAGTTTTTCATAATTTCAATTGTTTCGCAAATATCAACAGCTTTTGCGTATCGTTTATCCCAGATAAATTGGTTGTAATATCGGTAAGCTTCTTCGCCCGACATAAATTCATTGTCAACAGTGGAGTTTGCATAAGCGGGAACAATTATATCAAAGCCGTGCTCGAAGCCGCATTTCACGGTGGCGTCAATGCAGTAATCCGTTTGCAGTCCCGCAATAATTACGGTATTTTCGCCCTTGCCCCTTAAATACTCGGTCAGTCCGCTTTCTTTAAAAGGGCTGTTTACGGTTTTGTCAAATACCCGTTCGGTTTCAAGCGGTTGAAATTTTTTTTATTTTTTAAATCCGTCCTTGCCTTTTGTGAGCTCGCCGTCTTTTCCGTTGTCATGCCTTACATAAATTACTTCGACGCTGTTTTCTCTTGCGGCTTTTATAAGTGCTTTAACGTTTTTTACAAACTGCTCAAAATTATATAGTTTTTCGTTTACAATCATTTTTTGGGTGTCAACTATCAATAAAACCATTTTTTCCCTCCGCTTAAAACAATCAGGTCGGATAGCCGCTTAGTTTTGAATCCTTATCTGCTCCTCCGTAACGGGCTGATACCTCACAAGCTCCGTTCCGTCCAGATTCTCCTTATTCATATCCACCGCTGTGATCTGATGATTATCGTATGAGGTATAGTAATAAATACCCTTGTCGGCGTTGCAGCAGCAGGTGTAAATAGTGATTTCGCACTTATCGCCCTCAAGTATACAGCAGCCTCTCTGCTGATCCACCGAGTTCAGAATATGGAAAAACTGGCTTACACTCTCCTTTTCCTCGCTTCCCGAGGCGGAGTTCATTTTAACAAATGCCACCCTGACAAAACGTGACTGTGAGGAGAGGTCGCCCGGAAGTCCCAGTGCACCCATGCCGCGGCTGTATCTGTTAAGCTCCAGCCCCTTTGCAAAGGTGTTTTCGGGGGACTTTGCGGTAAGACCCATGTAATTGTTAAGATTAAACATCTGTTTGTCAAAGGGCGGGTTATTGGTAAGCACTCCTACGGGGTTGTCATAAATTTTGATACCCTCTTCAACCGATTCCACCGTGATCGCTTCATCTCTGTCCGCGATTATCCAGTGAAGCTGTGCCACAGGAAGCTTGGGACTGAAAGGGGTGTTTAAAAGATTGATTTTTTCAACTAATTTTCTTGCTTCCTTTACACTTGCGCATTGGCTTAAAATCCACGGGATAAACTCAAACTGGGCAACATTATCCTTACCCTGTACACAGTCAAAATAAACGGCATTGCCCACAAAATTAAGCCCCGCCATTCCGAGCCCCTTTTCGTTTACGGCCTCATAATACAAAGGGGTATTATCGGCTACATGCGCCATGCCTATCATTGCGTAGTGCGAATTGACCGTACCTTTTTCCCTGAAGGTCAAGGGAAAATTCCGAGGTGTAACCGTTATCTCATCACCGTAGGAAAATTCGTAATCCAAGGTGCGCCCGAAATAAAAATCCTTTGTTTTATAAGTAGCTGCCGTACACATAATTTTTTCCTTTCTTGTGAATTTATTTCCTAAGCTTCTCAAAAAATTCCGTCAATATCTCCCCGCACTCCTTTTGAAGCACCCGACTTCTTACAAGAGGCGTATGATTAAAGGGCAGCTCAAACAGGTTTACCACCGAGGAGCAGGCGCCGCCCTTTTCGTCAAAGGCACCGTATACCACGCGCTTAAGCCGTGAATTTATTATAGCTCCCGCGCACATCGGGCAGGGTTCCAAGGTCACGTACAAAGTACAGTCTGAAAGCCGCCAGCTGTTTAAAGTCCCTGCGGCTTCCTCTATAGCGATAATTTCCGCGTGAGCGGTGGGGGAATTGTCGGTTTCGCGGCGGTTATAGCCTTGTCCGATTATTTCTCCGTTTTTATCCGTAACTATTGCCCCAACGGGACATTCGCCCATATCATAAGCTTTTTTAGCTAGCTCAAGGGCTTCCAGCATCATTTCTTCGTCATAAAGCATAATAATTCCACCTAACCTATTGATTATACTATATAAAGGAAAAAAATTCAAGGGTTTATTGTCGGTTAATTTTTTCGCGGTATACAATTTTAATAAAACTGTAAATAGAAAACTGTATTATTTGCATAATTGACCGAGAAAACAATCTAATGTATAATAAACTAAGTTTATAGGAATATTTTGTTTATCGAAAGGAGTTATGATTGAATGAAAAAAGCTTTTCAAAAAATAGTATCTCCATTTATTTTATCGGCAAGCCTGCTTCTGACGGGCTGTAACGGCGGGACGGCGACCTATACCTTTGAGGGCAGCGCTCCCGAGGATTCGTCAATTTACGTAAAACCAATTGAGGGTATTAAAGACGATTTTATCCGCGGAGTAGATATTTCGTCTTATCTGTCGGAAATCGAAAGCGGAGTGAAGTTCAAGGATTTTAACGGCAAGGAGCTTGACGACGCCGGCTTTTTCAAGCTGCTGGCGGAGTGCGGTGTAAACGCGGTAAGACTGCGTATCTGGAACGACCCTTTTGACAAGGACGGTAACAGCTACGGCGGCGGACACAACGACTTAGATACTGCCATAGCTATCGGAAAGCTGGCAACGGACGCGGGCTTGCAGGTTATGGTTGATTTCCACTGCTCCGACTTCTGGGCGGACCCCTCCAAACAGAAAGCGCCAAAGGAGTGGGCGCACCTTACCTTCGATAACAAGATTGCCGCCGTGTCCGAATATCTGAAAACAAGCATGGAACGCTTATACGAAGAGGGCGTCAATGTAACCATGGTTCAGGTGGGCAATGAGACAAACAGCGGTTTCGCGGGTGAAACTGTCAGAGAAAGAATATACACGCTTTTGGGCGCGGGTACCGCGGCGGTAAAGGAAGCGGCAAAGGCAAACAACAAAGAGGTGTTGGTGGCGGTGCATTTCACTAACCCCCATAACTCGAATTTCCTTGACTACGCCAAGGAGTTAGATGAACAGGGCGTGGATTACGATGTTTTCTCGTCCTCCTACTATCCTTTCTGGCATGGCACCGAGGAAAATCTCACCGAAAAGCTTAAAATCATAGCGGACACCTACGGTAAAAAGGTAATGGTTGCGGAAACCTCCTATCTTTACACCGACGACGACGGTGACGGCAGCGGTAATTCCGTATCCACGGGCAGCTCGGGAGTGGTTTTGGGCTATGATATTTCGGTTCAGGGACAGGCAAACGAGGTCAGAGCGGTTATAGACGCCGTGCATAATGTGGGCGATGCGGCAGTGGGCGTATTCTACTGGGAGCCCGCTTGGATTCCCGTTCAGGTATACAATCCCGACAGTGCCAACGCGGCCGAGGTGCTTGATCAAAACCAAGAGCTGTGGGAAAGCAAGGGCAGCGGCTGGGCTTCAAGCTATGCCAAGACCTATGACCCCAATGACGCGGGCGTATATTACGGCGGCTCTTCATGGGACAATCAGGCAATGTTTGACTTTGAGGGCAATCCTTTGGAATCCCTTAAGATATATAAATATATTTTCGGCGGCACCACCAAGGAGCTTGAAATAGTAAGAGTAGAGAATATTTATTATGAATCGGGAATAGGCGCGGCGGTAACAATGCCAGAAACCGTACCCGCGCTTTTGAACAGCGGAGAAACAAAGGATATTTCTGTAACATGGAACGCAGAACAGGTTGCAAACGCTGAGGCTTCGGGAGCGGGAGTCTATGAAATAAAGGGCACTGCCGAGAACAGCGGCACAAGCTACGATATTGTCTGCACTCTGGAGATCAAGAAAATAAACTACATCAAAAACAGCGGCTTTGAGGACGTCGATATGTCCATGTGGGATATTCAGGGCAAGGGCGTTGGCAAGGAAGCGGACAACAATAAGAGAAGCGGCGAGTACAGCCTTAAATTCTGGGACGATTCTCCCGTGTCCTTTACTGCGGAGCAAAAAATAGAAAATCTGGCTGCGGGTAAGTACGATCTGGGCGGATATTTGCAGGGAGGAAGCGCGGGCAGCAATGCCGTGTTTGAGCTGTATATTGAAGTGAACGGGGAACGGTTCACGGCGCAAAGCGGTGTAACATCGTGGCAGAATTGGGATAATCCTGTTGTGGAAGGGGTTGAGGTGCCCGAAAACGCGGAGGTTAAAATCGGCGTTAAGGTTGAAGCTGCGGCTAATGCTTGGGGAGCTTGGGACGATTTCTATTTGTATGAGGCAAATTAAAAACTAAGAAAATAAAAAAAAGAAAGCGGCGAAGCCGCAGGAACTTTTTTCGCTTCCTTTTTGTGTTACAAAAAGGAA
The DNA here is from genome assembly GCA_014796735.1 of Oscillospiraceae bacterium. Taxonomy (GTDB): domain Bacteria; phylum Bacillota; class Clostridia; order Oscillospirales; family Ruminococcaceae; genus Ruminiclostridium_E. Next base: position 1,755 of record JAAVIG010000180.1, on the reverse strand, counting down.
GTGGGGGTGAAGCGGAGCTTTAGCTCCGCGAGGGGGCAAAGCCACCTAAAGTGAATAATTAAAGCTAACACAGAAGTAGGCGAAGCCGCCGCTTCGGGCGTTGACATCCTTGTCAACGCTTTGGGCGGCGACGGTTTGCGTCCTTGCAAACAAGCGTCTGCTATGGGTGCCGACATCCGTGTCGGCACTCTGGGCAGCCGCAGTTCGCATCCTGCGAAGCCGCCGCTTCGGGCGTTGAAATCTTACAAATAACAAATATACCCGTCAAAACTTTGTTTAACATTGTTTTGACGGGTTGTATTTTTTGAGTTTTTTTCAGACAACTTTTCTTCTATTCAAAATTTTCTTCGATAAACTCTATCAAAGGCTTTCTTCTGACCTTGTCCCGATTGCTCTTATACCATTCATAAGACTGCGCCAAGCCCAAGCTTAACGGCTTGGTTTCTTTCAGAAGCTTGTTTTGCTCGGTTACGTCAAGAGTGTACTCATAATCCAAAAATGGGAAATAATTCCGCTGAAAAACGTTTTTGTCAACATACTTAAAAGAGGGAGTTTTCCCCAAAACCGAGTAACAAAGCCTTACCCAGCCGCAAATATCCACGCTTTCGCTGTTTCCGACGTTAAATACGCGCTGCGGGGGCTTTTTGTCAATAAGAATCTCCATAAATCGGCACATATCCTCAATATCAAAGAAATGCAGCTTCATTTTTCCGTCCTTCGGTATGTAAAAGGCTCTGTTACGCTCCGCGCAGTCAAAAACAAAGGCTTCGCGGTAAAGATTGTTCATTTCGCCGTACAGGTAAGGCGGACGAATAATGTAAGCATCGGGCACTTTTTCGCTGAGATATTTTTCGGCGGCGATTTTATTTGTGCCGTAATCGCCCCAAAAGGAATTAGCTCCGCATTGCTGATTTTCGTTAAAGGGCTGAGGAAGCGTTTCGGGGTACACTGCGCTTGAGCTTACCATTATGTAGGTCTCAAAATCGCCCAAGCTCTCGGTTAAGGCTTTTATGTCGGTATCGTTATAAGCGGTTATATCAAGCACCGCGTCAAAATAATACGGTTTCAGCGTATCTCCCAAGCTGTGACGGTCGCATTTGATATGCGTAACATTCGGCAGCTGCGGACGGCTTCCGCGGTTTAAAACAAAGACCTCGTTTCCTTTTTCGGAGAAATATTTTGCGGTATAACGGCTTGCGAAAACGGTGCCGCCTGTTACTAAAATTTTCATTGTTTGTTACTCCTTTTTTAAAATAAAAATACTACTGCTTAATATTGCATTTAACAAAATCCTGTTTTAAAGGTTGCCGCCCTAAAAATAAAGTGCTTGTTATACTTGATTTTGACGGCAAAATATGCTATTATAATGGTTAACACAGTTATTTATTTTGAAAGGGAAAAATAAGATGAAAGTTATTCCGAACAGTGAACAGTTTTTGTATACGGGCAGAATTGATTTATCGGATCCCGAAAAGCCCCTGCTTACTTATGCGGGTTGTACGGTGGAAACGGAATTTACGGGAAATAAGATCGGCGTTTACCTTATAAACGAGGCTATGTTTGAATACTGCTCGGTAGGCGTTACCGTGGACGGTATTCAGTATAAATACGACTTGACTGACAGCGGCAAGGAAATTTATATTGAACTTCCTGTAAGAGATGAAAAGGAAGTGCATACATTAACCGTTTTCAAACGACAGGCAGCCGCCCACTATATTCGCTTTTGCGGAATTGAGACAGAGGATAACGCTAAAG
>JAAVIG010000179.1 GCA_014796735.1 Oscillospiraceae bacterium | reverse complement strand
GTCGAAAAATCAGTAAGTATATAAACTCCGCAGCCGATAAACACCGCAAGGCAGACAATAACGATTATTTTTCTGATAAAGGCTCCGACACTGTCATTTTTGTTGGGTATAAACATTTTTACAAATGCGTTTTCGCGTTTTTTAACATGCTCGGCCATAGTATTTTCCTCCCTTGTTTAATAGCTTAACAGCTTGCTTGTGTCCCACGCTCTTTTAGCGTAAGCGCTGCAGATATTCCTGTCGACTGCCTGCTGCCAGCCCATCCAATAATAGTTTCTGTAGGCCTTTGAGGTGTCCACCTCGGGGCTTTCGCCGTCTCTTACCTTTCTCGCAAAGATAACGCAGCGCACGTTTTCGTAATCCATGCCGAATGGGAAGTAGCAGGTGGACATGCAGATTATCTCGTCGCCGTAGGTCAGATCGACATCGGTAAACAAAACGCTTCTGTCCATTATATCAAGCACATAATTGTTGAAATCGTCCTTGTCGTTAAAAAGCTTTCCCTTGCGCAGATAGTTGTAGACCTCGCCGTACTGCTCCTCGGTGTTGAAAAGACATACCGCGAATACTTTATAAGTACCCTCCTCCGCCAAGGTGTCAAAATTTATGGTGGGGTGCTTTTGGTAAAAGCTTAGGTTCAGGTCGGCGTTGGGGTCCTGATTGTCCTTGTCGTAGAAATATCTTGTAAGCTTGGAAAATGCGACAGAGGAATATGTGTTGTGTCCGTAAAGCACCAGAAAGTCCGTAGCGTCGCCGCCTTCGGAAAATTTGCTTCTGTAATCCACGAAGATGGTGCCGGATTTGCTGTAATTTCCGTAAAAGTCTGTGGTAAGATACTTGTCGTTATCGGTGGTCTGAACTACGGGATAATCTATTATCCTGTCGTTTTCCCCTAAGTTTATCCAGCCCACAAGATCGCGGTTTATGGCGTACAGGCTCATAAGCTCTTCTCTTAAGTAGGGCTTTTCTTCCTTGATCTCCTTGATCTCCTCTTCGTTCAGATTAAGGTTGCCGCTGCTTGCCTGCTGCTTAATATCCTGTATCTGTCCTTCCACAACGTATTTCTGAACGATCTCGCCGGAAACGTCCTTGATAAGCGATCCGCCCGTTATCGCAAAGGCTATAACCGCCCCGATAAAAACTATTTTTCTGACAACCTCCGCCGCTTCGTCCCCTTTTACGGGAAAAATCGACATCAGAAAGCGCACAAAAGCGCATTTTTGTTTACCCTTGCTTCTTGCGGCAGGGGGCCTGACCGTGTAATTTACCATTGTTATCATTGCCTTTCTTTGGTTTATTTATAATTTTCCGGATCAATCCTCTTGATAGCTGAGCAGCTTGCTTGTGTCCCACGTTCTTTGAGCGTTTTTGCTGGAGATGCCCGCGTTATCCAGCTGCTCCCAGCCTTTCCAGTAGTAGGTCCTCGATGCCTTGGTAACATCGACCTCGTCGCTTTCTCCCTCTCTTACCTTCCTTGCGAAAATGCCGTAGCGGGCGTTTCTCAGGTCGTTGCTTATGGGAAAAGCACAGGTGGACATGCAAAGTATCTCGTCGCCGTAGGTAAGATCAACATCGGTAAGTATACAGCTTCTGTCCATTATATCGAGAATGTAGCTGTTGAAATCGTCTTTATCCTTGAACGCCTCGCCGTAGCGCAGGTAGTTGTAAACCTCGCCGTACTGCTCGTCGGTGTTGAAAAGACAGACCGCAAATACCTTGTAGGTACCCTTCTGCGCCAATGTATCAAAGGTGATCGTGGGGTGCTTCCGGTAGAAGCTTATCGATTTGTCCGCGTCCGGATCGGGATTGTCTTTGTCGTAGTAATATCTTCCCAGCTTTGAAAAGGCGGTGGAGGAATAGGTATTGTGTCCGTAAAGTATGGTGAAGTCCGAGGGCATACCCCTTGTAAACGCGCATCTGTAATCGGCGAATATCGTACCCGACTTGCTGCTGTTGCCGTAAAAGTCGGTATTCAGGTACTTGTCGTTGTTATTCGTCTGAACCACGGGTAGATCTATGATCTTGTCCTCTCCGCCAACGTTGATCCAACCGATCAGATCGTCGTTTATATCGTAAAGGCTCATCATATCTTCTCTTATATAGGGCTTTTCGCTTTTTATCTCTTCGATTATCTCTTCATCAAGATTAAGGCTTCCGACGCTTGCCTGATCCTTTATATCCTGAATTTGGGTATCGACCACGTATTTTTGGATCATCTCGCCCGAAACATCTTTGATTAACGTTCCGCCCGTTATCGCAAACGTAATCACCGCGCCGATAAACACTGTTTTTCTTATCATTTCCGCCGCGTCGTCGCCCTTCCACGGAAAAACGGAGATAAGCAGACGTTTGAAAGCGTTCTCCTGTTTTCCCTTGCTCCTTGCCGCGGGAGGCCTTACGGTATAATCAATCATTTAAATCACTTTCCTTTTTTGTAAGAGCTTGTATTCATAGGATTTGTGCGTGGATTTTCGAGCATAATTTTTTCGAGAGCAAGAAAAAAATCCGCAGGCGGGCTCTTGCCCGTCAAGGAGTTTTGACGCAGCTATCGGAAAAATTTGCCGAAAAGACGCGTACAATATCCTATGAATACATGCTCGATACTTTTCCTCTCATGTCTTTACAAAAATGCGATTTATATATTTATTGCTGATTCCTTGTTCCTTGCTCAACCCTCGCTTAATATTTGCGCTTCAAGCATTTTAAGCGCGGTGAGAACAGCCTGCGAGCGTATATATTCGCGTTTTGTCATATCCTCGGGGCAGCCCGCCGTTTCAAACAAAAACCTTTCGGCTCTTGAACCGCTTTTCCCGCAAACGCCTATCCAGACAGTTCCCACGGGTTTTTCCTCTGTTCCGCCCGTAGGCCCCGCAATGCCCGTCGTCGAGATTCCGAAATCGCTTTCAGCGGCTCTCATAACGCCCTCTGCCATTGCCTTTGCCGTCTGTTCCGATACCGCTCCGTACTTTTCGAGATATTCCTCGGGCACATTCAGCTTATCATGCTTTATCCTGTTGGCGTAGCTGCAAATGCCCATGTCAAAAACCTCCGAGGAGCCGCTGATCGAGGTTATGGCGGCGGAAACAAGACCGCCGGTGCAGCTTTCGGCGGAAGCCGCTTTTTTATTTAGCCTCAACAGTAATTGTACTACATTTTCCGCATGTTTGTCAATATCTCTTTTAAATTCTGTACTCATATTCTAAATATTACCTGCTTTTTTATATATTTTTCCAAAAGTATTTTGAAACAATAAAGCTTTTTATCAAATCAAGGCAGTGCTCCTAATTAAAGCTTAAAATCCTTTACCGTTATGCCGTCTATAGCCTTTTTGATCAACGGCTCGAAATCGAACTTTGCCTCCTCCGCCAGAACGTCTTCAAGAACAGGCTTGGTTTTGGGGTGCTTGGGGGTAAATACCGTGCAGCAGTCCTCGTAAGGCAGTATAGAGGTCTCGAAGGTGTCTATCTTTCTTGCGATCTCCACTATCTCCTTTTTGTCCATGCCCACAAGTGGTCTTAACACGGGATAGTCCGCCGCTTTATCGGTGCAGCCGATAGCCGCCAAGGTCTGGCTTGCTACCTGCCCCACGCTTTCCCCCGTGATAAGCGCGCCGCAGTGACCTCTCTCGCAGATGACGTTGGCTATTTTAAGCATAAGCCTGCGCATGATAACGGTAAAGTAATCGCCGCTGCAGTTATCCCGAAGAGCTTCCTGTATCTCCGTAAAGGGAACGCAGTAGAAGCGTATGCTGCCGCAGTACTCGGTAAGCTTTTCGCAAAGGCTTTCCACCTTCATCAAGGCTCTTTCGGAGGTGTAAGGGGGGCTTTGAAAATGTATTGCGTCAACCCGAAGCCCTCTTTTTGCCATCATAAAGGCGGCGACTGGACTGTCGATACCGCCCGACAGCAGCAAAAGCGCGTTTCCGTTGCTTCCCACGGGCATACCGCCCACAGCGGGTATTTTTTCCGCGTTGATGTAGGCTCCCTTATCTCTTATCTCCACCAGAACGGTTATATCGGGGTTATGAACATCTGTTATCAGATGAGGGTAAGCGTCCGACAGCGCGCCGCCCAACTCCTGCTGTATCTGAGGACTGGTAAGGGGAAAGCTTTTATCGGAACGCTTTGCCTCCACCTTAAAGCTTTTGGCTCTTTCAAGAGCGTCTTTTAAGTAAGGTATTGACTGCCTGACTATCTCCTCCATATCCTTTTTGAACACCGCAGAACGCTGAACGGCGGCGATTCCGAAAACGTGACTTACCTTTTTTACCGCCAAGTCCAGATCGCAGCTTTCGTCAAGGGGCTGTACGTAAATGGTTGACTGACGGCGGGTAACGTCAAATTTTCCGATCTTGTCCAGCCGTCTTTTTATGTTTTTTACCAACATATCCTCAAAATTGCTTCTGTTTAAGCCTTTCAAAGCAATTTCGCCGTATTTTGCCATAATAACTTCCATGATCTTTATTTCCTCTCTTGTTTACCTGTTTACCGCCTGAACCTTTTTATTCCGTCCTCCAAAGCCTGCGCCAATATATCCACCTCGGCTTCGGTGTTATCCCTGCAAAAGCTTACCCTCACCGCGCTGTCCGCTCTTTCCCTTGAAATGCCCAAGGCGGACAGAACGGGGCTTATCTTTCCCTTTGAACAGGCGGAGCCGCTGGAAACATATATGTTTTTTTCTTCAAGAAAATGCAGCATTATCTCGCTTCTTACTCCGGGTACCGAAAAATTAAGTATATTATCAATACCGTTTTCGGGGCTGTTAATAATAATACGATCCAATTGCTTCAAATGTCCCGTAAGCCTGTGACGCAATTCCGAAAATTTTGTGACAGCTTCGGGATAAGCTTCAACCGCCGCTTTCAGCGACGCCGTAAGCTCCACAGGCTCCGTACCCGAACGCAGTCCGCTTTGCTGTCCTCCGCCGTAGGCTATGGGGAGCAAACGGGTGCTTTTGCTTTTATACAGCGCGCCTATGCCTTTCAGCGCGTGTATCTTGTGACCCGAAAGGCTTACGGTGTCTCCGTAAAGGGGGACTTTGCAAAAGCCCTGTACACCGTCCACATGCACCGTGCAGCCGGGATTTTTCCTTTTTACGCCCTCGTAGACCTTTTTTGTGTCAATTATAAAGCCCGTTTCGTTGTTTACCGCCATAACGGAGACAAGGATCGTTTTTTCGTCCGCCGCGTCGATAACCGCCCGTTCAAGGTCTTCATTATCGCAGGGCTTAAGCGATACCACCTCGAAGCCC
>JAAVIG010000178.1 GCA_014796735.1 Oscillospiraceae bacterium | reverse complement strand
TATGTTTTTCTCTTTTATTATGAATCTCTTGGCTCGCCACTCCATCTTGCAATCAAAATACCCTACAAATCGATTTCCTGCAAGGATCGACAGCGGCCATTTCATTCCCTTTTTCTTGAAATACTCAAATGTATATGAATAATCAAAAAATGCTTTCAGCCATGTTTGGTCTCTTACAAGAATATCCATGGGGGAAATGAGACGTACCTCTTCGCTGTCCCGATCTGTACATTTATCAAGAAGGTATGTCTTTGACGAGTGGATGTAATATGACTTTTTGCCGACTTTCACAGGCGATATTTTTCCTTCTTGCTCCAATTTTGAAAAGAAGGGCGTAACTTCGGCAGTCGGAATTCCCGTTATGTGAGATATATGCACGGGATATGTTACTCCAAAGGAAGCTATGAGCTTTTCTATGATATAGGCTCTGGCGTCATTTTTGTCGATTCCGGAGTTTGGCCATTCATTTATGCCTATATTTTCCTTTAGGATATAAAGCGGCTCTTTGAAGGTTCCCGGATTTCTGCCGCAGGTTACCAAATCGGTCTTGCGTTTCAGTCTGTAAAACGCACGGAATATGGGCAGCTCAAAGCTGAGATCGCCTGCTTTTCTTCCTTTTACATACGCATTCCATTCATCTGATAAATGCAAGCACTCCCAAATTTGGGCGGTGGTCATACCGGGACGATCTTTTAGCCCTTTCTTCAATTCCTCTTCCGCGGCTCGATCGCTTGGGCTGCTCGCTGCCGCTAACCAGCTTTCATCCGAAGAACCCCACCTTACAACATCCTTTAGTGCGGCACGATAAATTGCAAATTCATTAGTCGGAACAAAAAACATATTGCGCTTGAAAGCAAAAGCTTCCGTAATTTTAAACTCCTTATACGCCGCATTGTCCAAGTCCTCGACAGTAAAGTCCTTTTTTCTGTTCCAAAGCATCATATAATGGTTCAAGTAAATGGTCGGATTAGGATCATACTGCAAACCGCATATATCCGATACAATATTCTCAATACTATCGGAGCTTTTTTTGTCCAAATGCTGGCTTGCAATAATTACATTGCGGATTACCGATTTTTCATCACAAGTTTCATTGCTCATACAATCTTGTTCCCCCCGAAGAAAAGTCGTATTGAAAAAACTGCTTCCGTTGATGAAGATAATTATGAAGATTTTTTTATGATTTATGAATAAGGATATAACGGTTTTGGCGAATTTCGGCTCAATTTATTTTATCACCTTTTTCCGAAAAAATAAACCCCTCATAAAAAATTTTATAACCTTGATGAAAAAATATTGTAAACCTATTGACAAATCACTTAAAATAAGCTATAATAATTCAGCGATGAATAAACATAAGCAGAGTTGCTCTCACCCTCAGCATTGCGAAAGGGTCGTTTACTTCGGAAATTCGTGTTTTTTTACTATGGGATTTCACGGCGTGAGGGCAAAAATGCCTTTACGTCTTTTTTGTTCTTAAGGCGGCTTTTGCCGCATATATACACAAAACTTTGAAAGGAAGTGTTATCCATAGCCGCAAAACAACCCCTCATCAACGAGGAGATCCACGAGAAGCAGGTTCGTGTTATAGGACCTGATAACGAGCAAATGGGAATAATGTCCTCGGAGGACGCACTGGAAAAGGCAATTGAGGCCGATCTGGACCTTGTGCTTATCGCACCGCAGGGAAATCCTCCCGTGTGCCGTATAATGGACTACGGCAAGTATCGCTTTGAACAGGCGAAAAAGGAAAAGGAAGCAAGAAAGAATCAGAAGCAGTCGGAGCTTAAGGAAGTCAGCATGTTCCTCAATATCGACGTGAACGACTTTAACCGTAAGGTATCTCAGGCGATCAAGTTCCTGCAGAACGGAGACAAGGTAAAAGTAAAGGTTCGCTTCAAGAGAGCAAGAGAGCTTTCTCATATGAACCTCGGCGAGGATCTGATGAAGCGTTTCATGGACGCCGCAAGCGAGTACGGCTCGGCGGATAAGCCCTCTGTGCTGGAGGGAAAGAACTTTACCGCGGTGCTTGTACCAAAGGCAGCTCCCTCCGCCAAGAAGCCCAAGCCCAAGCAGGCTGAGGAAAAAGCCGAATGACATTCGCTTGATATTGCCATATGACGGAAAAACAAAAAAATCAATCGCTCAGGGTTTGTTTGCGGAAACGCATCAGATCGGCGTTGATAATATGCCGCAGCTCACAGGCAACAAAGCGGCGTATTTTATAAATTGTAAAAAATCAAGAATGGAGGCAACATAAATGAAAAACAAAATCAAGACCCACAGCGGCGCCAAAAAGCGTTTCAGATTTACCGCCAACGGCAAGGTTAAGTACCAGACGACCAACCGCCGCCACAGATTAGCTCAGAAGGCTACTAACCGTAAGCGTAACAACCGTTCAAACTCTTACGCTAACGACGCGGATATGAAGGAAATCAAGGCACTTATGCCTTATGCCAAGTAAGCAAATAAAAGGAGGAAACGACAATGGCTCGTGTAAAAGGCGCACTTGCAACACGCAAGAGAAGAAATAAAACACTTAAATTAGCGAAGGGCTACTGGGGCGGCAAAAGCAGACTGTTTAAGACCGCCAAGGAAGCTGTTTGGAAATCCGGTCAGTATGCTTATATAAGCAGACGCTTAAAGAAAAGAGATTTCCGCAGACTGTGGATCACAAGAATCAGCGCGGCCTGCAAGCTCAACAATATGAATTATTCCACATTTATTAACGGCTTGAAGAAGGCTGATGTTGTTCTCAACAGAAAAATGCTTTCCGAAATCGCCATAAACGATCCCGCGGCTTTCAGATCTCTTTGTGACAGAGCAAGGGCTGCTCTTTAATTGTTGATCTAAATATCACGCCTTGCAATATAGGGCGTGATATTCGCATTTTTGTGATAAATAAAAATGAGAGGAGCTTTGCCCCTCGCACGGTAAAAATTCCTTAACGGCTTATTCTTTTGCTTTTGGTTTTTGTCTTTGTTTTACTTTCGTCGGTCAGATATTTCTCCCCGTCGTCGTACATTATGGATTGGTGGCGGCGGTAGTAGAGAAGGTAGAAAATTATCGAAGCGACAAAGGCGGTAAAGAAATTTTTGATAAGCAGGGTAATGATATATTCGGGAACGTCGGGGAAAAGGACGGAGTAGGCCTGCCAATTGCGCATAGTGTCGTTAAAGGTGACGGAAGCGTCCAAGCTTTTGACGGTATGGGTCATTATCCGCATTATTCCGAACACCGAGCAGAGGAAGCAGGAAACGGCGGTAATTACGGAACAGACTATTGTGCCGAAAATATCCATCTTTTTTGCCAGAAAGCTGTAATCGGCGAGAGTTACCAAGGCGATAAGCGCGCCTGCCGCCCAGCCTGCGATCATGGCGCCCGTGTTTTCGGGGTTATTGTCCGCCATAGTGGAGGAGATGACTGCCATAGCCGCGCCGCCCAGCAGTGCGCCGATCAAGCCTTTTAGACTGTATATGTCAAAGCCTTTGGAGACAGCGTTTTTTGGCTTTTTTGCCGTATCGGGCTTTATGCTCTCCTGTTCCTTGGGCACTGCCAAAGCGGGATCGGAGGGCATGGGGAGAATATCAAGGCGGTTCAGAAGCTCGCACAGCTTAAGTGTAAAGTCGCTTAACATCTGACCGTTTTCCTGATAGAGCATGGCGGCGTTGAATTTTATCTGTTGGTAGTTAAGCTCGTTTTTTCTGCTGTTTACGCAGTTTTTCGGCATATTGTCCAGCAGCTTGTTTATACCGTCGGCAAGGGGCCGCTCAATGTCGGTCCTCGTTTTACAGAATACCGTCAGCAGATACTCTCGGCTGTTTTGCAGATCGGCGATGTAAACGGGGTAGTCCTTTATGCTGCCGCAAAGGCAAAGCTGTTCGTCGTCCCAGCTTAATCCTGTATCAAGGGTCAGGGCTTTTAACTCGGAAAAGTTCATTTTATCAGTTCTTTCTTTTTTATAAGTATAATATCATAACAGCGGAGTAATGTCAATGATAATTGCGTCAAGAAAAAATCAAACAGTTGTGAAAAGTCGGGGACTGCTTGCGGAGAAGAAGCTCAGGGAAAAAGAGGGGCTTATTGCCGCCGAGGGCGTAAAGCTATGTACCGAGGCACTGGACGCGGGGTTGAAGGCGGAGTACGCGATTGTTTCCGAGGAGGCGGAAAAGAAGTTTTCGGAGCTTACGGAAAGGCTCAGGGGAGTATGTCAGGTTTATGTTGTTACGCAGGATATTTATTTTTACTTAAGCCAACAAAAATCGCCCCAGGGAATTTTTCTTGCGTTAAAACTTCTTGACAAATCGAAAAATCTTGATAGAATATTAGAGAAAGATAAAATTATTCTTTTGGATTGCATACAGGATTCGGGAAATCTGGGCACCATAATAAGGACTGCCGAAGCTTTCGGGATAGAGGGAGCGGTGCTTAGCTCGGACTGCGCAGACCCCTATTCGCCAAAGACCTTAAGGGCTTCAATGGGGAGCGGTTTCAGACTGCCTATCTGCGTCAGCTCTTCTCTTGAAGATACGGTGATTAAGCTTAAGGAAAAGGGATTTGAGGTGTACGCGGCTATGCTCGATGAAACGGCAAGGAGGTTAGGGGAGTTTGTTTTTCCGAAAAGGTGCGCTTTGGTTATAGGGAATGAGGGGCACGGAGTCAGTCAGGAGACTGCGGAGAGGTGCGATAAGGTTTATATTCCCATACGGGGAGCGGAATCGCTTAACGCGGCGGTGGCAGCGGCGGTAATTTGTTACGAAATGGGGAAGTAATTTTTTTGGTGAGCGGGGATAAGACCGGAGTGTGCTTGCATAAAGGTTGGTGTGTGGAGATAATTTTAATAGGTTATTTGGTGAAATGGGAGCTGCGGCTTTGATGTTTATGAAAGGCTTTGCGGGAGAAGGAAGATGATCGTTTTGATCGGCAAGGCTTTTGATAAGGAAAAAGGCTGTGGGAATTATATATTTGCAGGGGTTAACGTAGGAATGGAGCGGGCGGCGAAGCCGCAAAATTTTCGGAGAAAATTTTAAAAAAATTCGGAGAATTTTTTTGGTTTTTCGCGGAGCGAAAAACCGCGGCTTCGCCGCCCTGCTGTGAGGCAATCGCGGGAATAACGGCAGTAACAGCGGATAGGGTGGCAGCGGTTGATTGGGAGAAAAGGCGTGGTTATACATTGCACAAGTCGATGGGAGCCATGCACCCGTGTTCGGCTGAATAAAAGTCTTTCCGCAGAGGAACCTCTGCGATTTGAATGTGAATAAGCAATTAAGCATAAAATACAGTTTAGTACTATTCTTTAACCAACAAGCAGATACGCTGCTTGTCGTTTAAAGAACAGTGCTCGGAGCGTTTTTGCAAATAAGCTCTTTATGGTATAACACCAATCCCATTTTAAACTGACGTAATACCCACAGGTTAAAATGGGATTGCACCCGAAACACTAATCCCACAGTTTTAAAAGGGACTAGTATTAAACAGGAGGAAACCACATTGTCCGATTTAGTTATTTTAGAGTCGCCCTCCAAGGCGAAAACCGTACAAAAATACCTTGGCAGCAAATACCATGTGGTAGCTTGCGCAGGGCATATCCGCGACTTGCCCAAATCAAAGCTGGGCGTAGACGTGGAGCATGATTTTGAGCCCGTCTATGAAAATAAGAAGGATAAAGCGGCACTTATCAAGGATTTGAAAAGCTATGTAAAAAAGTCCGATACCGTTTACCTCGCAACCGACCCGGATAGAGAGGGAGAAGCTATTTCGTGGCATTTGGCGGCGGTTCTGGGCTTAGACGGCAGCAAGCCTATAAGAGTAACCTTTTCGGAAATAACCAAAAGCGGCGTAAAGGTGGGTATGGAAAACCCGCGCAGCCTTGACGGAGACCTGATAAACGCCCAGCAGGCGAGACGTATTTTAGACCGTATTGTGGGCTATAAGCTCAGCCCGTTTTTGTGGAAAAAGGTACGAAGAGGACTTTCCGCGGGACGCGTTCAGTCAGTGGCGGTAAAGCTTATAGTTGACCGCGAAAATGAGATAAAGGCGTTTAATCCGAAGGAGTACTGGAGCATTGACGGAAAGGCGCTGACCGCTTCAAACAAAAAGCCTTTTCCCATAAAGTTTTCGGAGGTTGAGGGAGAAAAAGCGGAAATAAGCTGCAAGGAGGAAGCCGACAAGCTCCTTGATTATCTTAAGGATAAAGAGTTTACGGTGGACAATATCAAAAAATCCACCCGCAAAAAGCAGCCCGCCCCCCCTTTCACCACCTCTACCTTACAGCAGGAGGCTAACCACCGCTTAAGCTTTAATTCACGCCGCACCATGAAAGCGGCGCAGGAGCTGTACGAGGGTATCGAGATCGAGGGACAGGGCGCTGTCGGCTTGATAACTTATATGAGAACCGACAGTCTGCGTATTTCCGACGAGGCAAAGTCGGCGGCGGCAGTGATGATAAAGGACACCTTCGGCGAGGAATATCTGCCCGAAAAGCCCAGAGTGTACAAATCAAAAAGCAACGCGCAGGACGCGCACGAGGCTATCAGACCCTCAACAATAGATTTGACCCCGCAAAAGGTAAAATCCAGCCTTACCTCCGACCAATACAAGCTTTACAAGCTTATCTGGGAAAGGTTTATCGCAAGCCAGATGGCCAACGCTCAGTTAAACACCGTGGCGGTAACGATAAAGGCGGGAAACTGCACTTTTAAATCCAACGGCTATACGGTAAAGTTTGACGGCTTTACAAGACTGTACACCGAAGCCGCAGAGGGGGACGAGGAAAACGGCGGTGCGCTTCCTAAGCTTACGGCGGGAGAGACACTTACCGTAAAAGAGCTTGCGGGCAATCAGCATTTTACTCAGCCTCCTCCGAGATACAACGAAGCGAGCCTTATCAAGGCTTTAGAGGAAAACGGCATCGGCAGACCGTCAACTTACGCTCCCACCATTTCCACCATACTTGACAGGCATTATGTGGAGTTTGAGCAGAAGCAGCTTAAGCCCACTCCCTTAGGCGATACCATAACCGTACTTTTAGAGGACCACTTCAGGCATATAGTGGACGTAAAATTTACCGCTAAAATGGAAAGCGACCTTGATAAGATCGAGGAGGGTAAAGAGGAATGGGTGGACGTTCTGAAGGAATTTTATGCCGATTTTTCAAAAACTCTTACCCAAGCAGAAAAAGACCTTGATGGCAAGCGGGTTAAAGTTCCCGACGAGCCTACCGACATTGTCTGCGAACAGTGCGGCAAGCCTATGGTCATCAAGATAGGCCCTTACGGAAAGTTTTTGGGCTGTTCGGGATTCCCCGAATGTAAAAACACCAAACGTATTGTTAACGAAACGGGCGGCTTGTGTCCTAAATGCGGAGCTAAAATGCTTGCCAAAAAGTCCAAAAAGGGAAAGCCCTTCTTTGGCTGCGAAAATTACAAGGACTGCAACTATATGACGTGGGATACCCCGATTCCCGAAGTCTGCCCACAGTGCGGCAAGACCTTGTTTAAAAAGGCGGGAAAGAAAGGGAAGATATACTGCGCGGGCGAGGGCTGCGATTTCGAGAGAGAGCCGGAATGATCTTCTTTATGTTTTTTCGACTGCGTGGCAAGGAGTATTTTAATGGACGAAGTAACGGTAATAGGCGGCGGACTTGCGGGCTGTGAAGCGGCGTGGGCGTTGGCGGAGCGCGGTTTTCGGGTCAAGCTTTACGAGATGAAGCCGAAAAAGTACACCCCTGCGCATCATTACGAGGGCTTGGCGGAATTGGTATGCTCCAATTCCTTGAAGGCTTCGAGGATAAACAGTGCCTGCGGCATGCTTAAGGCGGAAATGCGAATGTTGGGCTCGCTTATTTTAGAGGCGGCGGACAGCGCGGCGGTTCCCGCGGGTGGGGCATTGGCGGTAAACAGAGAGCGTTTTTCCGATTACGTCACCGAAAAGATCAAGGCGCATGAAAACATCAGCCTTATAAGTGAGGAAGTCACCGATTTTCCGAGAAGCAACACGATAATTGCAACGGGGCCTTTGACATCGGACGCGTTTGCGGAGGCAATACAAAAGCGCTGCGGCAGTCCGCTGAGCTTTTATGACGCGGCGGCGCCCATAGTTTCGGCGGAAAGCATAGACATGAGCAAGGCATTTTTTGCCACACGGTACGATAAGGGCGAAGCGGATTATATCAACTGTCCAATGAACAAGGAGCAGTACGAAGCGTTTTATAATGAACTGGTGTCGGCGGAAACGGTGCCCTTGAAGGAGTTTGAAAAGCTCAACGTTTACGAGGGCTGTATGCCTGTGGAGGTGCTTGCCAAGCGCGGGGCTAAGAGCCTGTGCTATGGCTGTATGAAGCCTGTGGGACTTACCGACCCCAACACGGGACATCGTCCGTGGGCGGCGGTACAGCTCAGAAAGGAAAATACGGAGGGCAGCGCTTACAATCTTGTGGGTTTTCAGACAAATCTGAAATTCCCCGAGCAGCAGCGAGTTTTTCGTATGATTCCCGGGCTTGAAAACGCGGAGTTTTTGAGATACGGAGTAATGCACCGCAACACCTTTTTAAACAGTCCGGGTATTTTAAACGACCGATTTATGCTTAAGGAAAGCGACGGGGTTTATTTTGCGGGGCAGATGACCGGAGTTGAGGGATATATAGAAAGCGCCATGAGCGGTATAGTGGCGGGGCAGAGTCTTGCGAGGCGGTTAATGGGGCAGGAGAAGCTGAATTTGCCTAAGACGACCATGTGCGGCGCGCTTTGCTCTTATGTTGAAGCGGAAAACGCGGACTTCCAGCCTATGGGTGCGAATATGGGAATACTGCCGCCTTTGGAGGAGCATATTAGGGATAAACAGGACAGGTATCTGAAGATCGCGGAAAGAGGGTTGGAGGATATGAGAAATGCGATTGAAAATTTATAATTTAAAAGTGACTGTTCAAAGTGTTAACATAACGTTGGCACGCAAAAAGCAAATGCTTACGTGCTTTGATTTTTAATGCTTGTGTCATTTTTAACTTTTTGGAAAACACATTTTTTTCGTGAGAAAAGTGATTTAGCAGCGGGAGCTTTGGGGCGACGAACGGCGGCGGAGCCGCTTGCGACAGCAAGCTGAAACGCGTCAGCGTTTCAAAATTTTCGCCTACGGCGAAAATTTGGCTCCGCCCCCTGCGG
>JAAVIG010000177.1 GCA_014796735.1 Oscillospiraceae bacterium | reverse complement strand
GCGGTTTACGGAAACAATATATTTTCTTTTTTGCCCTATGATATTTTAAGAAGTATCGGAAGGATCGCCGCGCCGCTTTTTATGTTCGCTTTGGTAATGGGCGCGGGGCATACTAAAAGCAAGGGAAAATTTTTGCTGCGGATGTATATAGCGAGCCTGATAATATTTGCGGCGTGGGCGGTACTTTTTTTGTTTTTTGGCGGGTACTTTGCCTCTATGCCGTCTATATTGTCAACGTATCTGTATGTTCTGATCTACAGCTTCGGTATAGAGAAAACGCTCTCTGAGCTGAAAAAGCGGAAGCCCGCCGCGCTGCTTTATATTGGGGCTTTAGCGGCTGTTACGGTTTTGCCCGTGATTATTTGCGGCAGGGCATACGGGTATTTTGCGGGTATGATAACGGGAGAACCGACAGAAATAGTTGTCCGCAGGTCTGTTCTGTGGAGCTTTGTTCATACCGTGATCCCCGATGTGAAACATGTGGATTATTCCGCGTATTTTGTTATTATGGGCGTTCTGTGGTATTTTGTTAAAAATAAGTACGCCTGTGCGGGAATGCTTGTTTTGTTCAGCGCGTTTTCGTGGTTCGGGACATACGGCTGGGTGATGATTGAACGTTTTGATTTTTTGGGTGATTTTATGAGGCTTTATTATCCGTTGGATTTTTTCGCTCAAGGTCAGTTTTATATGGTTTTCGCTGCACTGCTTATACTGCTTTACAACGGGCAGCGGGGTAAGGGGCTGAAATGGTTTTTCTATGGGTATTATCCTCTGCATGTGTTTGTTATATCGGCTGTTAATCATTTTATTACGCCTTGATTATACAATAATTAAAATAGCAGGCTGATATTACCGTCTGTTATTTTAAAAAAAATTTTTTTACGGACGTAACCTTTTCAAAATTTTTCCGTCTATTAGTGCAGGAAGCTTCTAATACTAATCCCTTTTAGAAAAAGGGATTAGTGTTTCGGGTGCAATCCCATTTTATTTATAATGAGGTTAAAATGGGATTGGTATGATAATATTCTCATGGGAAAGGAATGAAAAAATGGAGGACAGAATGATAATAAATCTTTACTTCAAACGCTCCGAAAAAGCCATAGAGGAAAGCCGAAGCAAGTACGGGCGGTACTGCTCCGTTATAGCAAACAATATTCTGCACTCCTCGGAGGATACGGAGGAATGCGTTAATGATACATGGTTCAACGCATGGAACAGTATTCCGCCGTCAAAGCCGAAAAAGCTTGCGGTTTTTTTAGGCAGTATCACAAGAAATTTAGCCTTTGACAGGTACAGGAAAAAACATTCCGAAAGGCGCGGGGGCGGTGAGACAGCGCTGTGTCTCGACGAGCTTAAGGAGTGTATCGGCGATAAGGAGGATTTTACCGAGCTTTTGCCGTTAAAGGAAGCAATGAACGATTTTATGGCGGAGCTTACACCGCAGGCAAGGGAAATATTTTTGTTGAGATATTGGTATACCTTTTCTGTGGAGGAAATTGCAAAGCGGACGGATTCGACGGAGGGAGCGGTAAAATCATCGCTGCATAGGACAAGGTGTGCTTTGAGGCTGTTTCTTGAAAACGAGGGGTTTGATATTTAGGAAAGGAGCTGTGTAATATGAAAAGCAATGAAGCGTTGTACAGCGTTATCGGGGAGATCAGAGCGGAATATGTGCCCGATACCGATAAAAAGAAAAAAGCTTCGCCGTTAAAATGGGCGGCGATAGGCAGTTTGGCCGCAGCGGCGGCGGTCGTTGGGATATTTGCAGTGCGCGGCATGGGAATTATGGATCTTTCAAAGGTGAACAAGTGGGAGGAGTATAGGATATATCCGGAGGTGTCATATAAGGACGGCGTTATAATTGACGGGCCGCAAAAAATTCCCTATCAGAGTAATGAATACATGGCTGTTTCGTCAAGCTCGGATTATTGGTATGACCTTTCGCAGGATTGGGGCAACCCGTGGAGCGAGGAGCTTGCGCCGCAGCTTACGAAACTGCCCGTATTCAAAGATCTTTCTTTTTATATGGAAAGCCAATATATGCCTGCTCACTATTATACCGAGGAGCAAATGAAAGAAATGGCGGAAAAGGCGGCTGTGGCTCTGGGCGTTAACATTACCGACATTTTTTGTGAAGACGAAGTCAACAATGATCGGCTCGGCGTTTCGTTTTATGACGAGGAGCTGCCCTGTTATCTTGAAGCTGCCTGCGACGGAGGGGAACACGGAACGGAGAAAATCACCATTCAGGTGTTTGGCGGCGGAAGTATTTCCATAGACTTCGGAGAGGGAAACGACGAACGATATTTTTGGCTGCCAGATGAATATGATTTTTTATATGAATCCTCCGATGATAGCAGGGTGGAAGAAGCTCTCGGCTATCTTGCGGATAAATTTAAAAATCTGCTTCAGTTTGACGATCCCGATATAAGCGTTTACACATACAAATCCGATGCGGCAGACAGAAGCATGTGGCGCGCAGACAAAATTTTCAACAGCTCCGATGATATAGTTCAGAGTATTCTCAATTATAATTTGGCTTACGCAAGATTTAATTCATATCCGTCTGAATCAAGCTTTAATAACGGGCAAAAAGTTATTACACTCACCAACCGGCTGGCTTCCGCGGAATATCTGGGAGATTATCCGGTGATCTCTCCCGAGGAGGCAAAGGAGCTGCTGTTAAACGAGGGCTATTATGTTTATATGCCCGACGGATATTATAAAAGCAGCAAGATAATTGACCCCGAAAAAATAATAAAGACGGAATTGGTGTACGATCAGACCGATACGGGATATTTTGTGCCCTACTATAATATATACGTTGAAAAGGATAAAGAGAGTGAAAATGGATATAAGCAGTATCTGTGCGTTAAAGTTTCCGCGCTCGGGGAGGAATATTTTGAAGCACCCGCCCAAAACGACAGCACGCAGACTTTTGACGAGGAAATTTTGGGCGCATATCCCGCCGACGAGATCAATCTCCCCGACGGTTCAACAGTGAGCAAAACGGAAGCGGTGGGGACGGATCACGATACCCAAACACCCGTTCTTCAATTCGATTTTGCGTTTTTACGTTACTCAATGCCGATTTTCAAAAGCACCTTTGACGATCCCGACTGTTACGATCTTGAAGCGGGAAAGCCCACCGAAAAAATCGATACCGAAACGGAAAAACCGGATTATTTCAAGGTCAAAAAAGGAGATAAGCTGGATAACGGGCTTACCGTCATAAGCGCGGAAAGCAAAACGGCGTGGTGGGACAAAGAAGATAAGTTTTATGAAAACAGAGTTTCCTTTGAGGGTGAAATAACCGTGGAGGGATATTTTGTATACGACTACAGCATAAGATTTTATCCGGATACTTCCGGCGGCGTTTCGCTGCCCGTTGTATATTGTGTTATGGGAGACGATCCCGATTGGCATGTGTTTTCGGATATTTCGGAGGCTATTTTAACGGACAGCGAGGATTATTTTATCGGATATGACGCCACACTGCCCGATGAGCTGATTGATCTTTTAGAAGACAGGGACGTGCTTAGGGTAAAGGTCACGCTGAAAAATATTTCTCTTAACGTATGCCAAAGTAACTTTAATTATATGGCGGAAATAGTGAATTTTGAGATATTGGAATAATTTTTGGTGCTGTGATTTGCAGATTAACGGAGTAGTTTTATTTTCCTTTGGTTAAATTTTTAATTTCCGCGCCGTGCAAGAAACACTTGTACGGCGCGGGAATTACGCTTTTTTAAAGTTTTATAGGCATCCGACACGTTTTTTCTTTAAATTTTATCCGCCGTCTTGCATTTTGCGGCAAAATGTGGTAAAATGCTGTTTGTAGAAATTGCTTAAAACAGGAGGCACTATGTCAAGAGATTACAACAGCTATGAAAGTCCGCTTTGCACCAGATACGCAAGCGAAGAAATGCAGTATGTTTTTTCTCAGCAGAAAAAATTCGGCACCTTTCGCCGCCTCTGGGTGGCGCTGGCAAGGGCGGAAATGAAGCTTGGACTTAATATTACGCAGGAACAGGTGGATCAGCTTGAAGCAAATGTGGATAACATAGATTTTGCGGTGGCGGAAGCAAGGGAAAAAGAGGTGCGCCATGACGTAATGTCTCATGTGTACGCCTACGGCAAGGTTTGCCCCGACGCGGCGGGTGTCATTCACCTTGGAGCTACCTCATGCTATGTGGGCGACAACACCGATATTATAATAATGAGGGACGCAATGAGGATCGTTCACAGAAAGCTTGTGAACGTGCTCGCCAACCTTGCGGACTTTGCCGAAAAGTACAAGAGCATGCCCTGTCTTGCTTACACCCACTTGCAGCCCGCGCAGCTTACCACTGTCGGAAAGCGCGCGACGCTGTGGATGAACGAGCTTTTGATGGACTTGGAGGACTTGGAGTACCGAATGAACAATCTTAAGCTGTTAGGGCAAAAGGGAACTACCGGTACTCAGGCAAGCTTTGTTGAATTATTCGGCGGCGACGGTGAAAAAATAGATAAGCTGGAAAAGATGATCGCGGAGGAAATGGGCTTTGAAAAGTGCGTTCCCGTAAGCGGACAGACCTATTCGAGAAAAATAGATACAATGATCGTAAACGTGCTGGCGGGAATAGCGGCAAGCTGCTCCAAATTCAGCAACGATCTGCGTATTTTAGCAAGCTTCAAGGAAATGGAGGAGCCTTTTGAGGCGCATCAGATCGGTTCCTCGGCAATGCCCTACAAGCGCAACCCCATGCGCTCCGAGAGGATCACCTCTCTTGCGCGATACGTAATGATAGACTCGCTTAACCCCGCTTTTACCAGCGCAACGCAATGGTTTGAAAGAACTCTCGACGACAGCGCCAACAAGAGGATCGCGGTTGCGGAGGCTTTCCTTGCGACAGACGCTATTCTGAATATTATGATAAACGTTACCGACGGGCTTGTGGTTTACGAAAAATCGATAAGAGCCAGAGTGATGAAGGAGCTGCCCTTTATGGCTACCGAAAACATTATGATGAGAGCGGTGGAAAAGGGCGGTAACAGGCAGGAGCTTCACGAGGCTTTGCGCACTCACAGCATTGCCGCGTCAAAAGTGGTCAAGGAGGACGGCGGAGAAAACGATCTTGTTGACCGCATAGCCGCCGACCCGGTCTTTATGATAACCAAGGAGGAGATCGAGGCGGTGCTTAAGCCCGAAAATTATACGGGAAGAAGCGCGCAGCAGGTTGACAGCTTTATTGCCGAATGTATCAGGCCCGTGCTTGACGCCAACAGGGACGTTTTGGGCGAAAAATCCGAGCTTTCGGTTTAGACGGTGATCAAATCTGATTTAAAAAATTGCGGTATTTCTTATATTTTAAGGTTTTTATACAAAAACTTATGAAAAATAGCTGAAACTTCTTGACTTATCGGGAAAATTCATCTATAATATATTAGGTTATTTTTTAATCGGCTTGGCGGAGGGCTTGTATTTTTTATTACAGCCTGCGTTAAGCCGTAACGGAAATTGAAAAAACAGGAACGGAGTGAAATTTAATTGAAAAGAGTTAAAAAGCCCGTTTTCTTTGTAGTGGCAGGTCTTATCATCGTGTTTGCCCTTCTGGCTTCCATAGGTGTTCATACCTATTACGGAGATATAACCACTACATGGATCCGCGGGTTGTCGGATATCCGCTGGGGTATTGATATAAGAGGCGGCGTTGACGTTACCTTTACCCCTCCCGAGGGCTACGAGGCCGACCAGTATCAGATGGACGCAGCAAGGTCGGTCATTGAGACACGTATGCTCAACAACAATATCACCGATTACGATCTGTATGTGGATTATTCCACTCATCAGATAATTGTGCGCTTCCCGTGGCAGTCGGAGGACACCGATTTCGACCCCGAAGCGGCTGTTAAAGAGCTTGGCGAGACTGCTATGCTTTCTTTCCGTGAGGGAAAAAGCAGCAGCATCGGCGCGGATCAGACCTATGAGGATCTTCCTTTGGTTCTGAACGGTTCCGACGTTGAAAGCGCGAGAGCGTATTACAACACGCAGGAAAAGGAATATCAGGTATCTTTGGAGCTTAAGGATTCGGGTGTTACGGCGTTTTCCGAGGCTACCGAAAGACTCAGCGCGACAAATGGCACAATTTCCATATGGATGGACGACAATATGATCTCGGAGCCCACCGTTTCCGCACACATTGCCGACGGCTCGGCTACTATCAGCGGCAGCTTTACCGCGGAAACCGCTAAGGCATTGGCAGACAAGATCAACGGCGGCGCACTGCCCTTTAACCTTGTTACCGCAAACTTCAGCACAATCAGCCCCAGCCTCGGCGAGGGCGCGAGAGACGCTATGGCTATAGCGGGTTTGATCGGATTTGCCTTTATCGTTATATTTATGATAGCAAAATACCGTCTACCCGGTTTCGTGGCTTCCATTGCCCTTATCGGACAGGCTGCGGGTACATTTGCGGCTATTACTGGATTTTTCGGCTTTAATGAAAGCTTTACCCTTACGATCCCCGGTATCGCGGGTATCATTCTCGCGCTTGGTATGGGCGTTGACGCCAATGTTATCACCGCTGAGCGTATCAAGGAGGAGTTGTATGCGGGCAAGTCGGTGAACGGCGCTATCCGTATCGGCTACAAGCGCGCTTTCTCCGCTATTTTTGACGGCAATATCACAATGGTCATCGTAGCTTTTATACTGATGGGCGCGTTCGGTACAAGCGACAGCTTTTGGTCAACCATTCTTACGCCTATCTTTGTTTGGTTCGGTGCCTCTACCGAGGGTACTATTTACTCCTTCGGCTATACTTTGGCAGTGGGCGTTATTCTGAACTTCCTGTTCGGTATTCTGCTTTCAAGGCTCATGACAGCTTCTCTGGCAGATTTCAAGGCGTTCAGAAAGCCTGCTCTTTACGGAGGTGCTAACAATGAATAAGAAAAAAGTATGGGACATCTACGGAAAGAGAAAAGTTTTCTTTATTATCCCTATCGTGATCGCTGTGGCGGCTCTGATAGTCGCTCTTGTGGCGGGGATCGAGGTGGATATAGAGTTTAAAGGCGGTACCCTTATCACTTACAGCTATACGGGCGATTTGGACACGGCCGCTCTTAAGTCTGCCGCCGAAGAATACGGATACGGTACGGTAAATGTTTCCACCGGTTCATCACTGAATTCATCTACGGATAACGTAACTCTTTCTTACGCTTCAAACGACGGGCTTACCGCCGATGTTCTCAACGATATGTCGGCAGGTCTTATGGAAAAGTTCAGCGCAAATCAGCTTGAACGCCTGAACAGCCAGGACGTAAGCCCCACATCGGGCTGGAAATTCTTTGTAAAGTGCCTTGTGGCGGTTATTTTCTCGTTTGTACTCTTGGTAATTTACATTGCTTTCCGCTTTAAGAAAATAGGAGGCTTGTCGGCGGGCTTCTTTGCTTTGGTCGCGCTTATGCATGATATAATAATAGTATTTGCTTCCTTTATTTTCTTCCGCTTGCCTTTGGACGCAAACTTTATGGCGGTCGTTCTTACTATCCTCGGTTATTCTATCAACAATACGATAGTAACCTACGACAGAATACGTGAGAACAGGACCCTTTACGGCAAAAGAATGGGCTTGGTCGAGTTAATGAACACCAGTGTGTCACAGACAATGACACGTTCTGTCAACACTACCATTACCACCGCGTTTGCGGCGTTGGCTATATGCGTTGTTGCTTATGTATGCGGTGTTAACTCGATCATCAGCTTTGCGTTCCCTCTGCTGATAGGTCTTATAGCGGGCTTCTACTCCTCTGTGTTCATGTCGGGCTCTATGTGGGTATCGTGGCAGCTTCATAAGGAAAAGAAGGCTATCGAAAAGAAATAATGTTTTTTCAGAACCCGACCTTTGTTGGGTTCTGATTGTTTTTGTGGGTTTTTAGCTTGCGATTTTTCGGGTAATGTAAGCAATTTCGAAAAAAATGAAAGCGGCGAAGCCGCAAGTACCTTTTTCGCTTCCTTTTTGTGTTACAAAAAGGAAGCGGGGGTGAAGCGGAGCTTTAGCTCCGCGAGGGGGCAAAGCCACCTAAAGTGAATAATTACAGCTAACGCAGAAGCAGGCAACTAAGCGTCTGCTATGGGTGCCGACATCCTTGTCGGCACTTTGGGCAGACGCCGATTCGCATCCATGCGAAGCCGCCGCTTCGGGCGTTGAAAAAATATAATTACAAAATTTTTAGCCCCTGATAATGCTGCAATTTTTGAGTTTTACAATCGCTCGATATATTCGGAGAGAAAGGAGAAAACCGAATGAAAATAGGAGTTTCAACTGCTTGCCTTTATCCCGAGGAAACAGAGAAAGCTCTTCGCCGTCTCTGTGAAATCGGGATAGGCAATTTTGAGATTTTCTTTAATGCAGACTGTGAGCTGCGCGGGGATATATATGAAGATATCAGGCGGATAATCAGGGAAAGCGGTTCCGATGTGATCTCTGTTCACCCCTATACAAGCGCGGTGGAAACCATGTCTCTTTTCGGTAACTATAAAAGACGCTATGCAGACATAATGGAGACATATAAGCGGTATTTTGAGATAATGAACGAGCTTGGTGCGAGGATATTTGTGCTTCACGGTGCGTTAAAGAGTGCGGATTGCTCCGAAAAGCTTTATTTTGAAAGATATACGGCTTTATATGAGCTGGGGAAAACCTTTGGAGTGACGGTGGCACAGGAAAACGTCAGCTATTGCAGGAGCGGAAGCTTGGAATTTTTGCGGCAGATGAAAAAACAGCTCGGTGATGAATGTAAATTTGTTCTTGACGTTAAACAGGCGATAAGAAGCGAAATTGATCCCTTTGATATTCTGAAAGCGCTGGGAAACAGCATTGTTCACTGTCATATCAGCGACAATACCGCCGAAAAGGATTGCGTCGC
>JAAVIG010000176.1 GCA_014796735.1 Oscillospiraceae bacterium | reverse complement strand
GCTTCGGCAAGCTTCTGAATATTGCGGGCTGCAATAAATATATAGGCGCTTCCCTGCTTTCCTCAAGGGCGGCTTTAAGAAGCGGAGCGGGGCTTGTTACACTGGCTGCTGTCGAAAGGGTTATACCCATTGCGGCGGCTTATATCCCCGAATGTGTTTTTACGGAGCTGCCCTCCGATAATGAGGGGTATATAAGCGAAAAGGCTATCAAGGAGATCGGGGCTGTAATGGACAACTATTCCGCGGTATCTATGGGCTGCGGAATGGGAAACAGAGAAAGCACAAAAAAAATTGCCGATTTTTTGATCAAAAACGGAAAATCTCCCTTAATTTTGGACGCGGACGGAATAAACAGCATTTCGGGCAATATAAATGTATTAAAGGACAAGAGCCGACCCGTTATATTGACGCCGCACCCCGCCGAGTTCGGAAGGCTTATAGGGCTGACGCCGGCGGAGGTTCAGGCTGACAGGCTTAATCTTGCAAAAAGCTTTGCGCTTGAATACGGCGTTATACTGCTTTTAAAGGGAGCGTATACCGTTATTGCCGCCCCCGACGGAAGAGTACGTGTCAATTCCACAGGCAATACCGCTCTGGCAAAGGCGGGATGCGGAGATGTGCTGACGGGGATTATCGGAGCGTTGGCGGCACAGGGTGTCGAGCCTTTTACCGCCGCTGTTTTGGGTGCCTATCTTCACGGTGAAGCCGCCGACTTTCTCGTTAAAGAACAGGCTGCCGCTTCGGTGCTGGCAAGCGAGGTGACGGAGGCGTTGGGGAAGGTGATCTGATCTTGCTTTTTCCGATTTTGCGCTTAATACCGCTCCCTTTTTAAAATGGTGTTGGTATTACGGTATTTTGTCCTTTGTAAAAAAGAACTTGTAAAGACATTTTCTAAACATTAACGGAGGACATAATATGAAATCAAACGGACATACGGGAATTTTAAAGAGAATCGTTCTGAGCGCGTCAGGCTTGATCGCTGCCCTTTCCCTTACCGCCTGTGAGGGACAAAGCATTTTGACACCTAAGCCCCCCGAGCTGAACAAGCTTTTCGAGTTTTCGGCGAATATCACCTGTGATACAGGCAGTTTTTCCGCTTTGTTCAGCCGTACCGCAATAGGAAGCTGGGAGGTGACGGTTACGGAGCCTTACGAATTGCAGGGAATAACATTTACCTATACAAAAGGAAACGCGGGGGCAAGCTTGGACGGGCTGACCGCGGATATGCTTACCTCGGAATTTTCCTCTTCTCCCGTGGCTTGTATTGCGGAAGCTTTGGAAAACGCGGTACAGGACGGCTTGGCTTCGGTGGTGTACGCGGATAATTCCTACACCGTTCATTCGGGCGGCACCGTTTTGTCTTTTCCGCAGGGGAGCAATGTTCCGGGCGGCTTTGAAATCACGGATAAGCAGATAAAGGGAGAGATCACCGAGTTTAATGTTACCGAGGAGATCTTTAAGGACGGAGCCGATGTGGTTTTGGTGCTTTAGTATTTTTGGCTTTTAATAAAAGACTGCCGCTTTTTGGGCGGCAGTTCGTTTGTATTATACCATAAAAAGAGTGAGCGAAGCGAACGATTCCACTGAAACGGTAAAATGTTCTCATACCAATCCATTTTAAACTGACGTAATACCCACAGTTTAAAAAGGGATTGCACACGAAACACTAATCCCACAGTTTTAAAAGGGATTAGTATCAGACATTAAAATAATTATCTTCCTCTTTCTGCGGTCTGAGGTTATTATACCATGACCTATTAAAAGTTTGGTTTTAATAGGTCAATGGCAGTAGGCTACTGTTTGTAAAAATCAATCCACGCCCAAACTTAAAATTTCGTTGATGCGTTCGTCGGTCATACCGCTTTTTCTAAGTTTTTTTATTAAAATATCCCGTTCCTTTGCTTGACCCTCGGCTCTTCCCTCGGCTCTTCCCTCAGCTCTTCCCTCGGCTCTCCCCTCGGCTCTTCCCTCTCGTTTTGCGTCCCACAATTCCGTAGCCCTGTCATGCATATCCTTTTCTCTTTGCCAGACAAGCTCTCTTATTCTGTCGTCGTCGCTCATTTCTCTTATAACTCTTACCGCTTTTTTGATTTCGGGTACATTTGTTTCATTCAGCATAGTAAGCTCCTCCTCCGTTTCGGCGTTGATAAGCTGAAGCCATAACTCCATGCGGTCGTTTTGGTTAACCTTTTTGTTGATTTTCTTAAGCTCAAAAAAATGTATTGCCAATTTATCCGTCAAAAGCTCTTCCCGTTTGTCTTCTTTAACTTTAAAAACGGAATGAAATTCGGGACAGTCGAAAAGATTAAAATTCAAAATGCTAATGGAAACGGTTTGCTTTAAGTCAGTGTATTTGTCTCCCGAACCCAATCCCTCGCAGTAAAGCTTTGACCAATAGTAAAGCACTCTGTCCTTAAAGCCGGAATGTGGGTTAATCTGCATTTCGATATTGACCAGCCTGCCGTCTACCTTAAGCTTCAGATCCATTCTTCCCACCTTTTGACTGATGTCCTCCGGCAGTATCTCGGTATTTTTTATCTCTATCTGTTCTATTGAATTAACGGGAATATCAAGCAAACTTGCGATAAGATCCGTCAACAGGTCTTCGTTGTTTTTGTCGGAAAAAAGCTTTTTGAAAATTATATCAAGCTTTGCTTTTAAAATATCGCGTGCCATTAAAACGACCTCCGTCAATCATGTTAAATTTTGTTTTTCCCCCTATGTCTCTTTTTGGTAAAGTGTCTTCTGAGGGAGCCGTGCTTTGTCTGCTTTTGCAGCTCCTCCTGCTCTTTTCGTATATTTTGTTTTTCGTTATGCTCATAAAGCGTTATCAATTCTCCCGTTGCCTCATCCACATACGCTACCTTTCGGTAAACGTTGGAATCGGAGGGCAGACCCTTTGATTCAAGCCTGCTGCCAACCCTTGCGCGGAAAATGGAGTAGAAGACCGCAAAGAGAGGTATACCGATAATAAGTCCGAAAAATCCGAAAATGCTTTGTCCCAGCAGCAAGGAGAAAATTATCCAGAAGCTTGAAAGCCCTGTTGAGCCGCCAAGCACCATAGGCCCGATAACATTTCCGTCAAGCTGCTGAACTATTATTACAATACCGATAAAGTACAGGAAATAAAGGGGATCCTCCAGCAGCACCAGCAGTGCGCACGGAACCGCTCCGATAAATGGTCCGAATACGGGGATAATATTGAATATACCCATAATAACGCTGCAAAGCATTGCGTAAGGGAAATTGAACAGGGTAAGGATTATCATGAATATCAGCATTATAATAAAGCTGTCGATTATCTTGCCCGAAAGGAAGCCGCCAAAGGTGCGGTGTACCTCGCGCATGTTGCGGATAACGGCGTTGCCGTATTTGGGTGAAGTAAAGCTGTACAAAACCTTTTTAAGCTGTGCCGCGAAAAGCTCCTTGCTGTTTAAGAAATAAATAGCGATAACGATACCGAAAAATACGTTGGTAAATACCTGTACTACGGTAAAAACGCCGCTTGAAAAGGAGGTGAGGATATTGGACATCTGCGGCATTATGGTGTCCTTAAGCCACTGTGTTATATAGTCTGTCGCCTGACCGAGATTTGTATTCAGCCATTTTTGTATATCGGGGTAGTTTGCGAGCTGTTGGTTTATCCAGCTTGTGGCATCGTTGACATAGCCCTCCATATTGTTTACAAGCTTCTGTATGGTGGAGATAAGCTGCGGGATTATTATCAGGATCACACCTGTGATTATTAAGAAAAAAGTTATCATAGCGCATATCACACCGAAAATCCTTGCGCGCTTTTTGGTCTTTATCATGACCTCATTGCCGTAATTATGCTCGGGGTCGATCTTTGCCCGCTTTTTCTCGGACAGCTTCATAAAAACGTTTTTTTCAAAAAATATTTCAACGGGGTTAAGCAGATAGGCAAAAGCAAAACCGTAAAAAACGGGAGACAGAGCGCCCAAAAGCTTTGAAATAAAATCGCCTACCGCGGTGTTGTTCGAGGATATGACACCCGAAATGAAAATAGCGTCAAAAAGCCGCATCGCCACTATTACCGCAAAGGCGGTTATGCCCCAGTACAGGTATTTTTTATCCCATTTGTATTTCATTTTATGACCGTGCCTTTCCTCTCGAATGATATTTATTCCAATACCATTTTGATCTGACGTAATACTCACAGGTTAAAATGGTATTGCACCCGAAACACTAATCCCCTATTATTATACATTATTATTATAGGCTTTATTGGGGAGAATGTCAACCGTTTGGACAAAAAAACGACAAAGGGAAAAATAAAATTTGTCGGGATATTGACATAATCTTTTTAGGCGGGTATAATACTATTATCACATCATATAAAAATTATTCGGAGAAGTGCGTAATGATACAAATTATAAAAAAATATCTCAGATTTTTATTTTATTCTCTGATAAACGGCTTTATAGCGGGGTCGGGATTTATCCTTCTTCTTACCTCGGGATTTTTTATCTCACCGCTTTCAGAGCGGATAAATATTTTTCACATAAGTTCGATAGAAAAAATAAATCTGCCTTTGTTTGCTGCCGTATTTTTAAATTTTAC
The DNA here is from genome assembly GCA_014796735.1 of Oscillospiraceae bacterium. Classification (GTDB taxonomy): domain Bacteria; phylum Bacillota; class Clostridia; order Oscillospirales; family Ruminococcaceae; genus Ruminiclostridium_E. The sequence goes on along the minus strand of JAAVIG010000176.1, from coordinate 1,161 downwards.
GATACTGTTTTATCTGCTTTTCTTTTTAAAGGAAAAGGTCTACCGACAGACCATACCGTTTTCGGTGCTGTTTTTTTCGCTGTGCGTACTTATCTGCTCGCCGTGGGACAGATTATATCTTACGCTTACATTGGCGCTGACGGCGGCGGTCTGCGTTTACCTTTTTAAGGAAACCTTTTCTCTGGAAAAGTGCAGATTTTTCGAGGGCAAAAACCTGTATATTATACTTGCCGCATTGACGGTGATCATGACCGCCTTGCTTTCGTGGGGCTGCATTTCAAGGTTTTACGTTTTCAGCACCTCAACCTACGATTTCGGAATATTCGCCCAGATGTTTGAATCCATGGCGAGGGATCTTACTCAGACCACTACGCTGGAGCGCGGCGAGCCAATGTCTCACTTTGCGGTGCATTTCTCCCCGATCTACTATCTGCTTCTTCCCTTTTACATGATCTTCCGCCGTCCCGAATTTCTTTTGACTGCTCAGGCGACCGTGTGCTTTTCGGGGATAATTCCCGTTTTGCTTTTGTGCAGGAGGTACAGGTACAATAATACCGTTACTTTCCTTATAGGCACGGTGTTTTTGTGTTACCCCGCCTTTACCTGCGCTTCCTTTTACGATTTTCACGAAAATGTTTTTTTAACTCCGCTTATACTGTGGCTTTTATATTTTATCGAGAAAAGATCCGCGGCGGGGGCGGCGATCAGCGGTCTGCTTCTGCTGTGCGTTAAAGAGGACGCGGGCTTCTATCTTGTTATCGCGGGCTTGTATTCACTGCTGTCGGGAAAGGGCATGTCAAGGATAATCGGCATCATACTTGCCGTAATGGGTATAAGCGGCTTTATCGGGGCGACCGCTTTTATCAACTCCTACGGCGAGGGGGTAATGGTAAACAGGTTCAGTGTTTATCTCGCAAGAGGACAGGATTCCGTTAAAGATGTGGTGCTGAATGTGCTGCAAAATCCCGTTTTGTTTTTCGATCAGCTTCTCAGTGAGGAAAAGCTGCTGCTTGTTATGCAGATGTTTGTGCCGCTTCTCTTTATTTCCTTCAAGACTCGTAAACTGTCCGACTGGCTTCTTATAATACCCTTCGCGGTATTCAACCTGGCAACGGATTATTCCTATCTCAGCAGTATAAATTATCAATACGTTTTCGGCTC
>JAAVIG010000175.1 GCA_014796735.1 Oscillospiraceae bacterium | reverse complement strand
TTTAATTATTCACTTCGTGGGACTTTGTCCCACACCCTACTTCCTTTTTGCAGTGCAAAAAGGAAGCGAAAAAAACATTTGCGGCTTCGCCGCTTCTAAATTTTCTTTTTTAGTTTTTTACAGCCCTTTTTATTGCCAATAAAAAACACCTAACCGAAAAATCGAAAATTTGTTAAAAGCACATCATCTGACTTGCAGTTCAATATTTTCCTCAAATCCGTAAAACCTGTTAAAGGAATACATCTGTTTCCCCGTTATATCATATCCCACATTAAGCAGCGCCTCCTCTGCCATATCTCCCGACAGTATCAGCCTGAAATCCAGATACCCCCTGTCGGAGCAGCACTTTAATGTCTTTGTTCCCTCGGAGTAATCCACCTCGGGAAACTTATAATCCGGGCCGTTTGCGCTGTAAAAGGCTTCGACAATATCCACATTGCTGTCAACAGTAAGCTTTACGTCAACATTTTCAATTCCGTAGCATTCGCCGTCGTCCTGTTGGTTCAAAATTATACGTACCTGATAAAGCTTCTCCCCTATAACAATAATATCTCCGCTGACAGCCATATCTATATTTTGTCCCTTTTCGGTCTCATATTGAAGCAAGGTTGTGCTGTCTATCAGCAATTTTTCCGAATTTACTATTTTATCCCCGAAGCACAGTGCTTTCACGGCAAAAAATGATATTATCAATATCGCCGCCAAAATGATAGGCAGTAAAATAAGTATTTTTTTGATTTTCTCATTTTGTTTTCCTCTAAATGTCAAAAATACAATTATTTATTTCAACCATATTTTTTATAATATAATAATACCACACTTAAAATTACAAGTCAAGCATAAGATTTACAATGATAAAAAATAAAACCGCCCCGTTACGCAGCACATCTGCATAACAGGGCGGTTTATTATTTTTACTTAAATCGGTCTAAGCCTTACTTGCTCTTAATAGCAGCCTGTGCCGCAGCCAATCTTGCGATAGGCACACGGAAAGGAGAGCAGGAAACGTAAGTCAAGCCAAGCTGGTGGCAGAACTCAACGGAGGTAGGATCGCCGCCGTGCTCGCCGCAGATACCAACGTGCATTTCGGGACGTGTAGCCTTGCCGAGCTTGATAGCCATTTCCATAAGCTTGCCAACGCCGGTCTGGTCGAGCTTAGCGAAAGGATCGTTCTCGAAGATCTTAGCGTCGTAGTAAGCGTTCAGGAACTTGCCTGCGTCATCACGGGAGAAGCCGTAGGTCATCTGTGTAAGGTCATTTGTACCGAAGCAGAAGAACTCAGCCTCCTTAGCGATCTCGTCGGCAGTAAGAGCAGCACGGGGAATCTCGATCATTGTACCTACTTCGTACTTAAGATCGCTGCCCGCGTTCTTGATCTCTTCGTCGGCAACCGCAACAACGATGTCCTTAACGTACTTCAATTCCTTGATCTCACCAACCAGCGGGATCATGATCTCGGGAACGATGTTCCAGTCGGGATGAGCCTTCTTAACGTTGAGGGCAGCGCGGATAACCGCTCTTGTCTGCATCTTTGCGATCTCGGGATAAGTTACCGCAAGACGGCAGCCTCTGTGACCCATCATGGGGTTGAACTCGTGGAGAGAAGTAATAATATTCTTAATGGTCTCAACGGACTTGCCCTGTGCGTCAGCCAGCTTCTTGATGTCAGCCTCTTCGGTGGGAACAAACTCGTGGAGAGGAGGATCGAGGAAACGAATGGTAACGGGGTTGCCTTCAAGAGCCTCGTAAAGCTGCTCAAAGTCGCCCTGCTGATAAGGCAGTATCTTTTCCAAAGCCTTTTCGCGCTCTTCAACTGTATCGGAGCAGATCATCTCACGGAACGCGGCGATTCTGTCTTCCGCAAAGAACATATGCTCTGTACGGCAAAGACCGATACCCTCTGCGCCCAATTCTCTTGCCTTCTTGGCGTCTGTGGGAGTATCCGCGTTGGTTCTAACCTTAAGAACTCTGTACTTGTCAGCCCAAGCCATGATCCTGCCGAACTCGCCCGCGATAGTAGCGTCAACGGTTTCGATAACTCCGTCGTAAATATTACCGGTGGAGCCGTCAATGGAGATCCAGTCGCCCTCGTGGAATTCCTTGCCCGCAAGAGTGAACTTCTTGTTCTCCTCGTCCATAGAGATCTCGGAGCAGCCCGATACGCAGCAGGTACCCATGCCTCTTGCAACAACGGCAGCGTGAGAGGTCATACCGCCTCTTACAGTCAGAATACCCTGAGAAGCCTTCATGCCGGTGATGTCCTCGGGAGAGGTCTCAAGACGAACAAGAACAACCTTTTCGCCTCTTGCCTTCCAAGCCTCGGCGTCCTCGGCGGTAAATACGATCTTGCCGCAAGCCGCGCCGGGAGATGCGCCCAAGCCCTTGCCGATAGGTGTGGCAGCCTTAAGAGCCTTTGCGTCGAACTGAGGGTGAAGAAGTGTATCAAGGTTACGGGGATCGATCATAAGAACAGCCTCCTGCTCGGTTCTCATGCCCTCGTCAACCAGATCGCACGCAATCTTAAGAGCAGCCTGAGCGGTTCTCTTACCGTTACGTGTCTGGAGCATATAAAGCTTGCCGTGCTCAACGGTGAACTCCATATCCTGCATATCTCTGTAGTGCTTTTCAAGAGTAGCGCAAACTTCAACAAACTGCTTGAACGCTTCGGGGAACTTCTGCTCCATCTCGTTGATGTGCATAGGAGTACGAACACCCGCAACAACGTCCTCGCCCTGTGCGTTGGTCAAGAACTCGCCGAACAAGCCCTTTGCGCCTGTAGCGGGGTCACGTGTGAACGCAACGCCTGTACCGCAGTCGTCGCCCATGTTGCCGAACGCCATAGACTGTACGTTAACGGCAGTACCCCAAGAATAAGGAATGTCGTTGTCACGGCGGTAAACGTTAGCCCTGGGGTTGTCCCAAGAACGGAATACTGCCTTAACCGCGCCCATAAGCTGTTCCTTGGGATCGGTGGGGAAATCCTGTCCGATCTTTGACTTATATTCAGCCTTAAACTGAGTAGCAAGCTCCTTAAGATCCTCGGCGGTAAGCTCAACGTCCTGCTTAACGCCCTTTTTTTCCTTCATCTTGTCGATGAGCTGTTCAAAATATTTCTTGCCGACCTCCATAACAACGTCGGAATACATCTGAATGAATCTTCTGTAGCAGTCCCAAGCCCAGCGGGGATTGCCGGACTTTTCAGCCATTACCTGTACAACGTCCTCGTTAAGACCGAGGTTAAGAATTGTATCCATCATACCGGGCATTGAAGCTCTTGCACCCGAACGAACGGAAACCAGAAGGGGATTTTCCTTGTCGCCGAATTTCTTGCCTACGATGCCTTCCATTTTTACGATATACTCGTTGATTTCAGCCTGGATTTCATCGCTGATCTGGCGGCCGTCTTCATAATACTGTGTACAAGCCTCTGTTGTGATGGTAAAGCCCTGGGGTACGGGAAGACCGATATTGGTCATTTCCGCGAGGTTCGCGCCCTTGCCGCCCAAAAGCTCTCTCATGTCAGCATTGCCCTCTGAGAAAAGATAACAATACTTTTTTGCCATTTGAGTTTTCCTCCTAAAAGTGTAAAAGTTTATAAAATCGGCTTGTCCTTGGTTTATGCTCATTCGGGACTTACCAATCATAACAATATTATTATAACAGAACAGAAGCCAAATTTCCAGTACTTTTTCAAAATTTTCCGTAAATTTTTAACAATTTTTTGTGTAAGGTGCACTTTACAATCGAAACAAATGCTTTTTTACGGCTTTATGAGAGGAAAATTGCCGATTTAGACAAAAACACGTCCAAATTTTCGTTAATATCTACTTAAAAATTTTCTCATCTTTTTAGCGTACCAAAACAAAAGAGCCGCCGCCTTATTCTTGTTTAAGGCAGCGGCTCTGTTATTTTTGAGTATAACGCCGTTTATTTATCTTCCTTCTTTTTTCCGAACAGCGCCGTACCGTTAAATACTACCGCCGCCGATATAATCATCAAGGGCGTGAGCGATACGGAAGAATCGCCTGTGTTAAGGTTTTTCTCCTCTTGCGCCTCGTCAGCACCTACATTTCCGATCGGCGCGTTAGCAACACCGCTGTTTCCGGTGCTTGAATTTGTCGTATCAAGCGACACCTCTGCCTCGTCGGGCGGAACAGTCGTAGACGCCGCCGAAGATGTGACTATGGTAACAGGCTGTGCTTCTTCTGCCGTTACGGTAGCTTCGGCTGTTTCTTCCGATTCAAACTCAACAGAAAATGCCGAACCGTTACTCGAATTTATTGTTGCCGCCGCCGTGTTTTCCAAAAACGTGTCTGCGGTGATGACCGACGTTGTTGTTTCGGGAACAACAAACTTTATCGGGGTGCGTGTAGTTGTAGGAACGGAAGGCTCCGTAGGATTCGTGGGATCGGTGGAGTCCGCAGGCTCGGAAGTATCTGACGGATTCGTGGGATCGGTGGGTACAGTAGGTTCGGAAGATTCCGTAGGATTCGTGGGTTCTGTGGGTACCGTAGGTTCGGAAGACTCGGTAGGATTCGTAGGTTCTGTGGGTACCGTAGGTTCGGGAGGCTCAGTAGGATTCGTAGGTTCCGTGGGTACCGTAGGTTCGGGAGGCTCCGTAGGGTTGGTGGGTTCTGTTGGTACTGTAGGCTCCGTGGACTCCGAACCGCCGGAAGTATCTTCGCCCAAGTCAACCGCCGATGCCGTCAAAAGATACTTTGAAGCGTGAGAAAGGCTGACTGAAATCACCTTGCTGTCTTTATCACAGCTTACCGCGCTGCTGTAATCCTCGATATTGTCGTTTCCGTCAATGTGGTAAAAATAAGGCGCGGAATCCACCGAGAAAGGAAGAATGTCCTCCGAAAGGTTAATTTCAACGGTCATTCCGAAGTCACCTTCGGCAGGCTTTTGAGGAATTATCATAAGAGAATTTGCGGGATCTGCCCACTGCTCGATATTATCCGAGCTGTCGGCGGTTTTAACAAGAATACTAAAGTCGGAAGGTGTCTTTATATCGTCAGGATTTATTTTGAGGGAATAATTTTTCATCTGCAAAATTACGGGTGTGTTCAATGCCTTGATCACCGCAAGCCCTTCTTCCGAGATAACGGCTTGATTTCCCTCAATATAAATCACGGGAGCGCCTTCACCGGTATTAAACTTAATTGCCGTTTCAACCGTTTCTTTTCCCGCTTCCTTTACGGGGTGATCCTCGGATAAGCCGTCGCTTACACCGAAATGGAACGTAACATTAGGCAATGGGTCATCTTCAAAGGGAATACCCGACGCCGCTATGTACCATTTATTTTCAGTACCGCCGTAGTAAATGTCGGTGAGATCGGGGCAGGCGGCGAACGGGTTGCCTTCTATGCTGTCTACGCTGTCGGGAATATATACCGATTGAATATCCTCAGCGTTGGCAAAGGCAGTCTCGGATATGGCTTTAACGGGTTTGCCGTTTATTTCGGCGGGGATCATAAGATTGGTGCCGGAGCCTGTTATGTCCGTGATCGTTAAAGCTCCGTTGTCCTCCGTAAAGTAAACGGTGTAATCGCCGATTGTGACGGAAACGGGGTCATCGTCGGGATCGGGGTCAATGGGTGTTTCGGGCGGGAATTCCTCTATGGGTTTAAATTCAATATCTTTTCTTTTTGCATAGGTTTCGGCATATGAACCCTCTTTGCCGTAAATTATTAAATTGGGAGAACAATCGGCAAAAGCATCGGGAAACTTCTCGGGATATTTTTCAGACTCAATTATCGATGTTACGCTGTCGGGAATCACAACTGCGGTAAGTGATCTGCAGCCATAAAATGCGCCATAGCCTATTGATGTTACACTATCCGGTATTTCTACCATTGTCAGCGAAGTGCAGCCGCTAAATACGTAATTTTCTATTGATGTCACTTTGTTGGGAATTTCTATAGAAGTCAGTGAAGTGCAATGGCGAAATGCGGACACGCCTATTGATGTCACACTATCAGGAATTTCAATCGAAGTCAGTGAGGTGCAACCGCCAAATGTGTACATGCCTATTGATGTCACACTATTAGGAATTTCAATTGAAGTCAGTGAGGTGCAGTCTGCAAACGCATAGTCACCTAATGAAGTTACATCTTTGGGAATAATAAACGAAGTTTCGGTTTTTCCGGCAGGATAGCATAACAGCTCCGACTCGTCTTTACTGTATAAAGCTCCGTCTATTGACGTATAATTCTCATTTTCAGTATTGACGTTTATAGAAGAAAGGGAACTGCAAAAACCAAACGCTCCTCCGCTTATCGATGTTACGCCATCGGGAATATCGATCGAGGTCAGCGAATTGCACCCGGCAAACGCCAATTCGCCAATTGACACACCGTTGGAAAATTCAATGGATGTCATCGCATCGCAGCCATCAAATGCTGATTCGCCTATTGATACACCTTCAGGGATTTCAAGTGAGGTCAGCGCACCACAACCTTTAAATGCAGATTCGCCTATTGATACTACTTTGTCCGGAATTTCAATAGAGGTCAACGAGCTGCAGTATTCAAATGCATTATTGTCTATTGATACTACTTTGTCGGGAATATCAATAAAGGTCAACGAGCTGCAGTCTGAAAACGTGTAAGCGCCTATTTTGGTTACGCTGTCGGGGATATTAACCGAAGTCAATTCGTCACTAAACATTCTCCCGTAACCGCCGCCTATCATCGTAACATCTCTGCCGTAAATTTTTGAGGGAATAGTAACATCACTGCTATGCCCTATATATTCACTCAAGCAGATCGATCCGTCTTCCAAGAATTCACATTGATAATCTCCTG
>JAAVIG010000174.1 GCA_014796735.1 Oscillospiraceae bacterium | reverse complement strand
AATGTATACTCTCGGCAAAAAAAGTAAGAAAAAGCATTAAAGCAAAAAACAAAACCGTAATAACCAACGTAATTTTTTTGGTAATAGCTTTCATGACAATTCCCCCAATGTAAGTCCCTTTTCAAGGCTGTCGCTAAAAAACAGATACAAAAACAAAACGGGCATCAAAAATATTACCGCCGCGGGAAACAGCACTGCACCCGTATAGCTTTGCGCGTTTGAAATAAACACCGATAAGGTTTTCAGACTGTCGTCGGTCAAAAACAGCATAGGCTGTTCCACCATATTCCAGCAGTCGGCGAACACGAACAAAACCACCGCGAAAATACAAACCTTAAGCTGCGGTATAACGCTTGTTATTATCACTCTGAAAATCGAGCTTGTTTCAAGCCGCGTAGCCTCAATGACCGAGGTATCGGTATTTTTCATATATTGGTGCATTACCACAACGCCGAAGGGCGAAAATATCATAGGCAGGATAATTCCCCAGGGCGTGTTTATCAAGCCCATGTCCCTGAGCCCTATATAGTTTGGCAGTATAGTTACCTGTAGAGGCATCATCATTAAAACTATGTAAAATACAAACAAAACGCCCTTCCCCTTAAATTTTGCCTGTGAAAATCCGAAGGCGCAGGGTATAATTACAACAAGCTGCGCAAGTGTTATCGCCGCCGCGTACAGTACACTGTTCCAAAACATTGGATAAAACACAAAGCAGTCAAAAAGCAGATCCTTATACTCCTGTAAAGTCAGTGTACCCTCCGAATAAAAGGAAAGGAAAACCGTAGCGAAAACAGGCAGCACAAACACCGCCGACAGCAGCGCAAATATTATACCGATAAGCTTTTTCATTGACGATACCTCCTTTGAAGCGCCATTCCCGCCATTACTATACCGAACACTAAGATAGAAGTCAGCACGGCGGAGGTGGCTAAGCTCTGATAGTCAAGCTTTAAAAAATTGTTGTTCATGTAGTATTGCAGCGTGTAGCTGTGGTCGGGCGGATAGTTTGTGCCGTAATATAAGTATATTTCCTTGAATATCTTAAAGCTGTTTACTATCGTCAGAAGCGACACGAAAAAGACCGTGGGCATAATTATTGGGATAGTTATCTTTTTGTGAAGTGTAAAGGTGCTTGCTCCGTCTAACCTTGCCGCTTCAAAAAGCGCGGGGTCAATGGCGGTAAACGCGGCTGTAAGCAGCACTATGCATATACCCGTGTTTTTCCAGATAAAAAGCAGATAAACGGGCAGCACCGAGGTGTCCTGCGCAAAAACACTCTGCCAGATAAGCACTATGCTTGCGGTGGGTATTACCAACGGCAGCACAAAGGCGGCTCTTGTTTTTCTCACCCACCTTATCCCGTAGGACAGCACCAGAGAAACCGCCAAAGAAAGGATTATAACAATAGGTACGCATATCACTATCAGCAAAAGAGAATTTTTCAAAGCAAGCAAAAAATAATCGTTGGTCAAGGTATCTATGTAATTGTCAAGCCCCACAAAATTTCTTTTGAACTGATTGTCGATAAGTGAGTAATAAATAACTCTTATAAACGGCACCACAAAAAACACCAAGGTTCCCAGCAGGCTCGGAACAAGACAAAGCTTGCACTTGGTGTTCCACCTAAAGCCTTTTTTTGTCTTTGCTTTTTTCATCGCTTCCATTTCCTTTCAAGTCTTTTTATAATATTACCTGCGTACCTCCGTTTATATATCTCCGACCCTGTCATCAATATAGACGGTATCGCTGCTGCTTACGTCACAGAAAAAAAATTTATCTGTCATATTTGATAAAACAAAAGAAAATCAAGCAGCTTTTTATGCCTCTGAATATAACACTGCTCAAAGGGTCAAAATGTTTCAAAAAAATAAAAAAATTTTTTAAAAAAGAACCAAAGCATAATTTGCCGAAAAAAGCGTGCAATATCTTGTGACCGCACTCTACTCGTTAAAATAAGCCGCAAGCTTTCTGTCGGCTTCTTTGATACATTCGTCAAGAGTGACCTCTCCCGCCAGATAGTTTTCGTAATCCTGTCTGTACAATTCATATGAAACGTTAAAACTTACGGAAGAATTTGCGTAGATCTCGTATAGATCGTTTATATAAGGAATATCACCGAATTTGTTTTCCGAAAAGAGAATGTTTGGATTATTATCGGTAAGATATTCCGCAAGAGCGGAAATATACCCCAATACGGAATCGAGATTGTCCGATGTCGGATTAACGCTGATGAAGAGGCAGCTGCCCACGCTTCTTTTATCCTCTGTCACCGAGGGTAACGGACAGGCTCTGATTCCCGTGGGATCGCTTATCGGGATAAGCTGCATTTCACTGGTGGTCTGAAATGAAGAAAATGTAAACAAATGGTTTTCCTTATCCTCAAAAAAATCATCTTGAGACATAAAAAGGTTTGCAAAAGGATATTCCTCGGTAATATAATTTGCCCTTTCCTTGGAAAATTCCGCAAAGCTTCTGAACTCATCTGTATCAAAGCTGCTTCCCGCACGCATAAATTGGAGCAGCATATTTGTGTTGAGCAAATAGCCTTGCAGCGCGTAGCAATTGCTTTTTTCGCTCTTTGCGGCTTTCTCAGCGTTTTCTATAAGCTGCTCAAAGCTCATATCTTTTCCGAACTCGATCCCGTATTTCTCGCATAAAACTTCGTTGTACATCAAAACGTCCACGTCAAGCTCAATGGGCAGCATCCATATTTCCCCGTCTTCGGACAGCGCCGCCTCCTTTACGCTTGGGAAGCACTTATCGAGATATTCTTCAACGTCCTCAACCTCGTTTAAAGGATAAAACGTACCCTTATCCCGTATATTTTCCGACATATTTAACCGTGTGCTTAAAACGCATATATCATAATCCGGGCTTTGAGACAGGACCTTAAGCGCAAATTCCTCGTCCGTAAGCTTGGTCAGGTTCATTTTGTAGCCGCAGCCGAAAGGCTCATCATATGCAAATGTCGGCGAAACGGCTCTTATCGTTTTGTTTTCCACGGCGTAGGCGGAGTTTTTCATTCTGTAAAGCACGGGTGTGTAATTTGGATCGTTAACATTATATGTGTTCACATAAAAGGTATAGCCGCTTTTGTATTTTATTCCGTTATATGAACACATAACATCGGGTCTGAGCTCCGAACATCCGCTTTCGCCTATAACCGCCTTATTCAGCGTGTGGTTTACAGAGCTTATACCGGAAAAAACATAATCGTTTTTGCTGCTTACTACCGCAAAAGAACGTATGTTTCCCATATCGCTGTATATTTTTTCGCTGTTCTCCCCAAATGTGAAGTAAGTACCCTTTTCATCGGCGGCATAAATGCAGATACCGCCGTCATAAGTACCTCCTATCACGGCGGGAAAATCAATATTCAGCTTTTTAAGCTCTCCTGTTTTTATATCATAGCAATAGACCGCCAAGCCGCTGTATTGAAAAGTGTTTGATTCATAAGGACATACCTCGGCCGCGCTTACGGGGTCGAAAACGATAAAATACAAACTGTCGTTTGAAATAAGACTGCATAAAGGATAGCCGTCGGATGTGCTTAAATCGGTTTCATACAGCTCGGTTATTTCCTTTGTATCAAGGTCGATCGAAAAAACAAGACAGTTATAGCTTCCGTCTTTTCCGCCCGTTAAATAAAGCTTGCGGTTGCAATAAGCGACGGTAGACATGAAATAATCACCTAAGTCGTATTTTTCCGTAAGCTCTCCGTCAAGGGAATAAGCGGCTACCCCCCTGTACACGGTAATATTTCCTTCGTTTTCAACATACTCTTTGACAGTATTTTCAGCATAAACCGTGCCGTCGCTGCCTACGTCAAAGCGACCGAATACCCATTCAATTTCGTCATATTGAAAAAAGTCGCTTTCCGCCTCAAATCCCATTTCCTCCTCCACCGATTCATCGGAGCAGGAGGACAGTAAACACAAGGATAAAGACATCAGCGCAAAAATCAAAATATTAGATATAAGTTTTTTCATTTATTGAAGTCTCCTTTTTAAGGCTCTAAAAGTTCTTCCGCAACAATTCTCTTTCCGTCCTCCTCCAAAAATGAAAGCCGATACAGCTTATTGTTTGTTTTCATGGCGTAAACCTCGCCGCCGCAGCTGTATATAGCTCTGTATACACTGTAACCGGAGCCCGCGGCCGAATAACCCAATTTCGTGCCGTCGGGGGTAACTTTAAGCACGGTATTGTACATATTATCGTATGCGTATAATACATCGCCGCAAACAGTATAGTCGGCAATATACAGATTGATTCCGAACGGAATTTCCGTCACAGAGCTGTCCGCAATTTTTATTTTTTTTATGCAGGAATTTGTAACTACCATGCTGGGATTATCTGAAACGGAGGTATCAACATTGGCTAACGCGTAAATATAATCACCGCAGAACGCCAAGGTACGTTCATATAAGTCAACATCATCGTACAATAAGCTTTTTTCTCCGCTGACCGTATTTTCCAAGTAAATCCCTTTTTCTTCCCCGTTTCTGAAAAAAACGGGGAGGATACCGTTTTCCTGATTAAAGGCAAATCCATCAAGCTCCTCAATATTTTTCCCGTTATAATCGCAGCGATAACAAACTATTTTTTCGGAATTATCCTCGGTCTCTAAAACAAAATAAAAAATATTTCCACTGTATACCGATATACCGAGAACCTGTTCATTCAAAATTTTTTGCAGCTTTTGCTCCTTCAGATCAAAACGGTAAACCGATCCGCATAAGGAACTCCCATTTCCGCCTTCCACCGCTATAAAAAAGAGATTTCCGTCCGCTGCGTTTAACGCGGCGGCTTCCGTGTTGAACAATGTTACCGTTTTTCCCCCCGTCAGCTGATACAAATTTTCATTGTCGGAATAAAAAAGCGTGTCTGTCTCTTCTATGTAGCATACCTTTGAAGGATAATAACCCTGTAAATTTACCGAATTTGGCACATATTCCGCCTCGGCGTTTAAGGCAATCAGCTCCTTTTCCTCTTTCGATAAGGATCTCAAAGTATCCTTTGCGAATTCGGGCGTATTAAAGCCCGAGCAGGAGGACAAAATAAATGCGGAAAGTAAAACCGCCGTTATTTTAAGTGTCTTTCTGAATATCAACATAACTTATTTTCCTTTTAATGAAATATGACACAAAGAACATTAAAAAATTTTTCGGATATTTGGATAAGGCTCGATTTTCCCGATCATATCAGATTAGATTTCCAAAGCTACCCAATTTTAATTATAGTTAAAAACATTTACTTTTTCAATACAAATATAAAAAATTGTATAAATCCACAAATATTTCAAGTTTAATTTAGCACTAACAACTAACATCAAAAATTTTACTTTCTATACTAAGATATTTT
>JAAVIG010000173.1 GCA_014796735.1 Oscillospiraceae bacterium | reverse complement strand
GTTGTATTTCAGGATTTCAGCCTGTTCTCATTCAAGCTTGGAGAAATCGTTGCTTCAAGTAAACAATTTGACGAAAATAAGGTGCTTGAATGCTTAAAGAAAGCGAATTTCGGCAATTTATCCGACGTGATGCCCGAAGGAGCTAATACTTATCTGTACAAGGGATACGACCAATCGGGTATAGAGATTTCCGGAGGGGAAGCACAGAAAATCGCTCTTGCACGTGCGCTTTATAAAGATTCTCCTTTTATCCTCTTGGACGAGCCTACGGCTGCGCTTGATCCGATATCCGAATACGAGGTATACTCAAATTTCAATGCTATTTCGGGAGATAAAACGACGGTGTATATTTCTCACCGTCTGGCTTCCTGCCGTTTCTGCAATAAGATCGCGGTATTTGATAACGGCTGCATAGTTCAAAACGGTTCACACGAGGAGCTTTTAAGCGACGAGAACGGAAAGTACTGCGAATTATGGCACGCTCAGGCGCAATATTACACATAAAGCTTAGAAGCTGTCTTCACAAGCTTATACAAGTCTTGTGAAGACAGCTCTTATTAAGCGACTGTTTTTCGGCAAAAAAATTCCCGTAAAATTTTTCCCGACACCAATAAAACTTTCTTTATTTACGTTATAGTAAGTGAAAAGGAAAATAAGCACCAAAACGAAAGGAAAGCTTGTATATGACAGACAAGGAATTGCAGTCAAGGCTTTATAGTATAGCAAACGGCGATATATCCGCCTTTGAAGAGGTCTACAGCGACATGAAAACGCCGATAATGACGGTTATTATGCGCATAGTCCAAAACAGGGAAACGGCGGAGGATATATTGCAGGAGGTTTTTATAAAGCTTTATTACTCACCTCCCGCGGATATTTCCAAGCCGAGAGCTTATATTTTCAAGACAGCGGGAAATTTAGCCGTGGATCACTTAAGAAAAAACAAGCATACGGTGAGCCTTGAGGACTTCGGGGACACGCTTTACGCTCCCGAAAACGACAGAAGCGAAAAGCTTGACATCGAGCGGGCTTTGGAAAAGCTGGAGGAGCGGGAAAGACAAATTGTCACCCTGCACATAAACGGCGGCTTTAAATTCCGCGAGATAGCGGAGATACTGGAAATGCCCTTAGGCACCGCCGTCTGGAGATACCAAAAGGCTGTAAAGCGGCTTCGCGAATTGCTTCAGGCTGTCTGATACTTTATTTTCTTTTACTCTTTAGCTTATTTTTCCTTTTTTCAAAAATAAATTTATCCTATAAATATATATGTATTTGCCTTTTATATAAAGAAAGGAAGCGTTATTATGCTGAAAAAAACATATTTAACTATAACGGCGGCTTTGACCTGTCTGTCCTTGTCGGTAGGCGCGTTTGCAAATGCCGCGGCGGAAGAGGACGAACCCTTCGTTTCCGGAGCGCAGCAGCCCGTTATTACGGCAGCACCGCCCTTTGACCCCACAGTACCATCGACGGATACGGAGCTTGCAGTGGAGCCCGATGTCGATCCTGTTGAGATTATTGAACCTATCGTTGCCCCTGTTCCAAACGAGACAGCTCCCGCGGATAGCTCCGATCTTCTGAACAATTACTATACAGGCACGGGTGATATTGAGAATATTTACGAGTACTGGGAAACAAACGGCTATCCCGAGGACGTAAGCTTTGTTGCCAACAACAGCATTGCCGAATATCACGTTGCCACTCAAACCGAGGTTATACATTATTTTTGGACGATCGGCACGGTCAACGCCGACGAAGCAAGAAAACAGGAGATTTGCGCTCTTATTTCCTCGGGACATCGTGTAAGCTTTGAAGACTGTGAATATTCACACGAATACCGCGTACAGGTCAAGGAGGAGATAGAGAGAGATTATCCGCAGGCGGCCGCGGAGCTTGAAAACAGTCAGCGTATTCTGATATATCTTGACAATTACCCCGAGGAAGAAAGAGACGGGATAGAAAACGATATTTGTCAAAGATACAACACGGGGATTTCGGAGCTTGTGTTTGTCCTTAAAACCACTCCCACTGTGGGAATTCCCGAAACGGCAATTGAGATCGCAATAGCACCCGAAATCGAAATAGACGACGGGATCGGAGTAGACGTTGTTGTAACGGCCGATATTGGAGTGGACGCTACCGCCGTAGAAAGCAACATAGACATTCCGTCCAATGTTAACGTTCCAAGCGACGCTACGATACCCCAAACGTCAAAAAACGCGGAAAATCAAGGCAGCGGCAATGTGATCCCCGAGATCGGAATCAACGATATAGGGATCGATGATGCGGCCGCGGCAAACATCGCCGACGCTTCCCAAAAAGCCGAGTATGTGGTGGAGGAGGAAGAAGAAATCGGAGAAGTTGCGGCAATTATTTCAGAAACGGGCAAAAAAGAAAGCGGCGGCTTTTGGGTATGGATTTGCTCCGCTGCTGCGGCAGTGATCGCAATAGCCGCGGCGGTATTTATCGGCAGAGGGAAGCAGGCCGATTCATTAAGCTTGGCTGACGGCGGTGAGGTGTCCGTAGGCGGTAAGGTAAGCAGGGCGGAGATCGTAAAAGCAGTCGGGAAAAGCGTGACCGAACCCTCCGACAGTGCTTTCAATGAGATAATGGAAAAGATAAAGGGAGAAGAAAAATAAACCGCGTTAATGCTTCCGTGCGAGAAAGATAATCAATAATAAAACCCCCGCTTTTAAAATTAAGGCGGGGGCTTTTGATAATAGGCAAAGTATTGCTTTTTATAAGGCAATATGATAAAATAAAACAAAAGCAGACCACATAATCATATATGGGCAGGAGAATAGCCATGATCAGAATTGCGGTATGTGATGACGAAAGAGATTTTTCGGAAAGAATCAAAGTGCTGATTGAAAAATATTCTACGGAGCAGACCGATGAATCCGATATAACAATTTTCAGCAGCGGTTCATGTTTTCTTTCCGACAGTACAAATTATAACGCGGTTTTTCTTGACATTGATATGCCGGATATAGGCGGATTTGACATTGCGGAACAGATAAGCGGCAGGGGCAATACGCTGATCATCTTTGTGACCACTCATGACGAGCTGGTATACTCATCATTAAAATTCCGTCCTTTCAGATTTATCAGAAAGGCACATTTAGAGGAAGAGCTTCCCGAAACATTGGACGCTGTTAATAAAGAAATATTAAAGCTTGGCGTCAATACAAAATTTATGCTTCAAACGAAAAACGGAGAGGTTCTTATTGACGTAACCAATATAGAGTACATAGAAATATACACTCATTCCATGCAGGTCTACACAGCGTCGGGAGAAATACTGGAGTGCTACGGAAGCCTTTCCGCAATGGAAAAACAGCTTAACGACTTTGACTTTGTCAGAACACATAAAAGTTATCTTGTAAACTGCAAATATATTTTTTCTATTGAAAAAAATCGGATCATTCTCGATGATAAAGCCGAAATCCCTCTTAGCAGATACAAGGCGGATACCGTTAAAAGTAAATTTAAAAATCACTTACGGAGTACGATATGAATGATGTTGTTGAAATAGCCGCTTCGCTTGCAAGCGCTTGTATTTATTTAAGATTATGCAACGGCTTTTTGGAGTTAAAGGACAATAGACTTAGATGGTTAAAATCGATTGGGTTCATTTTGTTAATACTAATTACTGACCCTGCTATAGTTAAACTTGAGATTTTTAATGATATATCCGGATACATGGATATGACTGTTATTTTGGTATATTCAATATTGTGCTTAAAAGGTAAAATATGGGAAAAGTTGTTGATTTCTGTTTTTCCCGCAATTATACAACTTCCGTTAAGCATGATTATATTAAATATATTTGGGAGTTTAGCAGATAATAACAGAGCCGAAGCCTTGCCCGGAGGCTCTATGAGATTTTACACTTTGGTATCCGTACATTCTGCATTTTTTATTGTAAGTGAAATTATTATTAAAATAAAGAAAAAGCAATCATATTCGCTTAACAAGTTTCAGCAAGTCATTCAACTGTCATGTTTCTTTATTTCATTTATTATAGCCGCTTTGCTTTGGAGCTTCACAAGGGAACAACCCGAATCCTCTTTTTTGTTCGCTGTAGTTTTTCTTTTAATTATGCTTTTGAATGTTTTACTTTATGTTTTAATGAGCAAGATGCAGCGGGACAATGTTACAAAGGAGGAATATAATCTGTTAAAAACAACTCTTTCCGCACAGGAAAAGCTTGCGGTGGAGGTAAAGGAACGCTATACCGAAATGAAGACTCTGCGACACGATATGAAGCATTATTTTACTGCGGCCGCGGAGCTTATATCCGACGGCAAACCTAACGAAGCCAAGGAATATATCGAAAGTGTGATCAATGAGAAAATCAATCCCGCTTCGGCGGTGATCAATACGGGAAGCGCGGTTGTAGACGCGGCAATAAACAATAAAATAACCGCCTGCGCGGGAAACGGCATTGAAATCAAATGTATGATCGACACACGGTTCGTAGGCATAAACGATCTGGATATAAGCATTTTGCTTTCAAATCTTTTGGATAACGCCATAAGCGGGTGTGATATGTCCGAGCCGAAAATCGAGCTTGTTATGAAAAGCAAAAAATCCTTTACATATATTACCGTAAAAAACAAGATCAACACATCGGTGTTGAAGGATAACCCGGAGCTTCTGACAAAAAAGGAGGATATAAACGAACACGGCTTTGGAATAAAATCAATACGGAATATCGCAAAAAAATATGAGGGAAGCGCGGAATTTGGCGAACAGGAGGGTTATTTTATCGCGGAGGTGTGGATAAAAACTGCGGAAATTCAATAAACCGGTGCCGTTTATGATGTGAGCGTGCCGTTCGTGATAAAGCTGTTGCAATTTGCAATTTTATTGACTATAATGATGACAAGAAAGAGGTGATTGAAATTATCACTAAGTTTTGTCACATTGTAGTTAATTTTTTATACGAAATAATATTTTTTCCGAGGAGCAAAGGGAGATTTATCAATACGGCTTTGAGCTGTGGGTGTCCTCTGTGATCGGAATCCTGATAGTGCTTGCGATAGGTGCTGTCAGCGGAAGATTCTGGGAAAGCGTTATATTTTACATAGTGTTTTGTTTTACCAGATTGTTCAGCGGAGGATTTCATGCTCCCACTTATCTGCTTTGCAAAATAACCTTTACATCTGTTTTAATTTCGGTTCTTGCTTTGGATTGGCTGCTTTGCGGTATCGTAGGGTATTACTGGTATGTGTTATATCTTTACAGTTTTATAATTATTTGTCGGTTTGCTCCTGTTGAAAATTCCAACAAGAAGCTCACAGAATATGAAAAGGTACGAAGCAAGGTTATATGTATTGTTGAAATGATGATTTGTCCGCTTGTTATGCTTTTGCTCAATAGTATTAACAGCGAACTTTATCATATTGCGGCGTTGACTTTGTTTTCTGTGGCAAATTTAATGCTGCTGGGAATATTTTATGAAAGGAGGAAAAAGCAATGATACAAGCAGTGGTACAGGTTCTGATAGAAGTGATTATTCAGGAGTCATTACTTTAAGCAGTGTGTCCGGACAAAATCTTCATTCGCAGTATCGCATTTTAACTTATAAATAACACTAATGGTATTCTCAAATTAAAATGATCGAAAAAATTATGGATAATTTGAGAATACCGCTTTGGGTGTAACCCGGGAGTCATTAAAATGAAGAAATTTTTATCCTTTTTTTGCTGTTTTTTTGCGCTGATCGCAGCAGCAGGCTGCAATAATACGGAAAGTCAGCCGTCGGAGGCTTTGACACAGGTGCCTGGGAATAATTCCGTTTCGACGGATGCCGCAGCGGAAACGAAGAGCGAAACAAACCCAAACGACGATGCTCAAACAGAGAATATCTGTCTCCCCCCCTGCCGAAACAGATTGCCTTGAGGTGGCGGATAAATACGCGCAAGCCTTTCAGTCACTTTTTCTTAAGTATTTGCAATTTGAAACCGAAGAATTATCCGTTAAGGTCAACAAAGACCCTTCAGATCGGATTACGGATATATTTTTTTACTATCCTGTGGTTGACGATGAGGTAAAATGTTACAGTGACCTTAAAAATATTTTTGTGGAATTATGCACCGATGAATACGCCGAAGAACTTTTGAACAGCGCGCTTTACCGTGATTTTAACAACGCGCTTTATAAGGCGGACAGCGAGAAAGGTACAGCGGCAAAAGCAGCGTTTGGGTGTTATATAAACGGCTGCGCTCTTGACGGAAATAAAATGACGGTGGATTTTATAAACATCGGTGCCGATAACAAGAACTTTGACATCGGCGAAGAAATTTATGATCGCTATCCGGCTCATGATATGCACTTTAATATGACGCTGGTATGGAAAAACGAAATGTGGCTTATTTCTGACTGCGGCGGAGGATACGAGGACATAATCGGGTATAAATACCGTCCCGATATAACCGAATCGATGAAACAATAAAAAGTATTCATACCGCTTCGGAGGCACGATAAAGAAATAGGAGCCCGCATGAATCGAATCTTTTTATAAGATTTAGGAACATGCCTCGGAAATATGAAAACTTTCTCCAAAAAAATATTGTAATTATTTGACTGCTTTTTATTGACTTTTTTGACAAATAATGTTAAAATTATATCAGTAAAATCAACATAATGTCCAATAAACGATATATGTTTTAAGGAGAATAAAATCATGAAATCAAGAATAGGAAGAAAGCTTTTGCTGGCAATTATCGCCTGTATAGTGCTGACGGTGGCGATAGTAAACACGGTAACGATTTTCCGTGCTTCATCTCAAACATCTTCCCTTATGCTGATGTATACGTCTTCGGGCATAAATATAGTCAAGCAGCGTGTGAGTGAACACATAGACCGACTTGAGGAAATATACAACACTTTAGATCTTTCCAACGTTATACTGCCCGACTATATCGTCAATACAAACCCTGTGTGGTCGGGGGCAAAGGGCTCCGATTATGATTTTGCGGCATTTTACAACGAAAGCGGCAAGATTTACTGGCAGAGCGGGAACTATAATCTTGCGGATTTTTCCGTTGAAAGAGTGGGCAGCACGGGATACAGCGGCTTTGTATCGGATTCAAGAGCGGGGCTTACTCTCCAGTACGCAAAAGCCATTAAGGTAAACGGCGTTGACAGAGGCGCGGTAGTTATAGGCATGCGTATGGACAACTGCGACTGGATCGATCAGATAAAAACAGAGCTCGGCACTGAGGTGACCGTTTTCAGCGGAACGACTCGTTATGCCAGCACTATCACAGATGAAAACGGAGAAAGACTTGTCGGCTCGGAAATGCCCGACTACATTTCCGCACAGGTTTTTGACGGGGACGGAGAATACAACGGCGCCGTTCTTATAAACGGTCAGAAGCACTATGTTTGTTATCAGCAGTTTACCGATATAGACGAAAAACCGGTCGGCGCGTTCCTTGCCGCTTACTCCGCCGAGGAATCCGATTCGCTCAAAAGCTCCATGATAATTACTTCCATAGTGGTAGCCGTTGCGGTCGGAATGATTTTCATGTTTATATTAAGCATTGTTTCGATAAAGATGATACTGAGTCCCATAAAAGAGGCTGAAAAGCTGGCGTCAAGCATGAGCAGAGGCGTTCTGGATCAACCCGACTCCGATTATAAATTCGGCAAAGACGAGCTGGGAGATTTTGTGCATAACCTTGAAAAAACAAAGCGCAATCTTCACGCCTATATAAGCGATATTAACCGAGTTCTCACGTACATGGCGGAAGGCGACTTTACCGTACACCCCAGTATGCATTACATAGGCGAATTTGTCGCAATAAATAACTGCTTTGAAAAGATCGAGGAATCTCTGAGAGATATAATAACTCATATAGGAGAATCCTCAAACGACGTTATGATAGGCGCGTCTCAGATCGCGGAAGGCTCAAAGAGCTTGGCGGACGGCACCACAAGACAAGCGGCGGCTATTGAGGAGCTGTCAGCCGCGATCAACGAGATCGCAAGCAAGGTACAAAGCACGGCTGCCAACGCAGCGGAAGCAAACAAGGTCTCCGCGCTCAGCACAGACAGGATCGAGTATCAAAACGGCGAGGTTGAGAATATGCTCAACGCAATGGACGAGATCAAAAAGAGATCTGACGAAATTCAAGACATCATAAAATCTATTGACGACATTGCGTTCCAGACCAACATTCTTGCGCTTAACGCGGCTGTTGAGGCGGCAAGAGCGGGCGAAGCGGGCAAGGGCTTCGCAGTTGTCGCGGAAGAGGTACGTAATCTCGCGGCAAAGAGCAGCGAGGCGGCACAGCATACGGGTACTCTCATTAACGCCACTATCGAGGCTGTTGACAAGGGAACGGAGATCGCCCGTAACACCGCTTCCACCATGAAAGAGGTAACAAAGCTTTCCAACCGCACAAACACATATATCAAGGACATTTCCGCCGCTTCCGAGGAACAGGCTGAGGCGATCGCGCAGGTCAAAAGCGGTATCGAGGATATTTCCACCGTTGTGCAGCAAAACTCGGCTACGGCGGAGGAGACCGCGGCTTCCTGCTCGATACTCAGTGAGCAGTCTTCTAAGTTGGAGGAGCTGATAGGACAGTTGAAGGTTTAAAGTTAATATAAAAGGCATCTGCCGCTTTTGAAACAAGCGGCAGATGCCTTTTATATTAACACCGATACAATGAAATATCTATACGCTTACCATCTTGATTTGTTTTTAAATAACAATATAAAAAGAATCCCGTTCCTATTGAAACGAGATTCCGTATTGCATAAAAACAATTAACGCTTGGAGAACTGAGGCGCACGTCTCGCAGCCTTCAAGCCGTACTTCTTTCTTTCCTTCATTCTGGGGTCACGGGTAAGGAAGCCTGCCTTCTTAAGAACGGGGCGAAGCTCCTCGCTGTACTGAAGCAAAGCTCTTGAAAGACCGTGACGGATAGCGCCGGCCTGTCCTGTAACACCGCCGCCCGCAACGAGGCATACGATGTCGAACTTTTCGGTGGTGCCTGTCAGAGTAAGGGGCTGACGGGTGATGAGCTTAAGAGTATCGAGACCGAAGTAGTCGTCAATATCTCTGTTATTGATAGTGATCTTGCCGGAGCCGGGATAAACGCGCACTCTTGCAACGGAATGCTTTCTTCTGCCGGTTCCATAGTAATACGGTTTAGATTCGTACATAGTGTTTATCCCTCCTTAAAACTTAAATTCTTCGGGCTTCTGAGCTGCATTGACATGTTCTGCGCCTCTGTAAAGGCGGAGTCTTGTCATAGCCTTTCTGCCGATCGTATTATTGGGAAGCATACCGTAAACGGCGAGCTCCATTGCCTTTTCGGGCTTGGTAGCCATTAACTTGCTGTACTGTACTTCCTTGAGGTGACCGATATAGCCGGTGTGCCATCTGTAGTACTTTTTCTCCAACTTCTTGCCTGTGAGCACTGCCTTTTCGCAGTTGATGATTATTACATGATCACCGCAGTCACAGTGGGGCGCAAAGGTGGGCTTATGCTTGCCTCTGAGCATGAGAGCGGCCTGAGCGGCAACACGTCCGAGGGGCTTTCCCGCTGCGTCAAGAATATACCACTTGCGTTCTACTGTCTGGGGATTGGGCATATAAGTAGACATTGTTTTTTCCTCCTGTTTATTTTTTATTTTTAATACTAATCCCTTTAAAAACTGTGGATTAGTGTTTCGTTTGCAATCCCTTTTTAAACTG